>NZ_JBIVOW010000004.1:318021-501110 GCF_044754325.1 Streptomyces sp. NPDC093097 | reverse complement strand
CCTACCCCGCCTGGCTTCACACCTACAATCACCACCGCAGACACACCGCACTCAAGGGCCAACCACCCGCCAGCCGCGTCCCCAACCTCACAGGGCAATACAGCTAGGGCGCTTCCGGCGGACCTCCGTGGCGGAAGGAGCGGCGCCTGGCGCGTGCGCGCGCAAGGCGCCGGGGTGTCTTCATGGCGGAGCCATGGGGACACCCCGGCAACGCCGCACGGGAGTCTCCCGCGCCCTTGAGGCGTGGGGCGTGTGTGCCGGGCGCCGCGACGCCGCGGAGCGCCGTCACAGGCGCCCTTGAGCCCGGTCACGGCGGCGGACGGGCGTTAGGCAGGCGTTAGTCGCACGGCAGCGGCGCTCGGCAGTCTTGTGGACAGAACGCAGGACAGAACGCGCCGGGCCGAGTACGCCCGGCGCGTACCACGGAGCGCACCGTCGCACCGCCGACCGGGGGGAGACCGGACATGCCACGCACCGACGCCACCACTGCTGCCCGTAGGCCCCGCGCCGCCCACCGCCGGGCGCTGCGGATCGCCGCGGCGGGCCTGACCGCGGTCGCCGCGCTCACCCTCACCGCCTGCGGCCAGGACAATCCGCTCAAGACCAGCGGCGCCAAGCCGTTCGACCCGGCCCCCCAGGACTCCCAGGACTCGGCGGCCGACAACCAGCCGGACGGGCAGGGCGCCAACGCCTCGGCGGACACGGCCGACGGCAGCGCGGCGAAGGGCGGCGGCAGCGGCAGCGGCAGCGGCAGCGGTGGCAAGGGGAGCACGGCCGGCTCCGGGAAGCAGGGCACGACGGGCGGCCCGTCCGCCGTCGGCCGGGGCCAGGGCCCCGCTGCCCGGCCGGCCTCCTGCGACGCCGCGAAGATCCGCATCGTGGCGAAGCAGCTGACCCGTCCGATCAACCACCTGCTGCTGGTGGCCACCAACACCTCCGGTGCCACCTGCGACCTCTACGCCGCGCCCTTCCTCCGGTTCGACGACGCCCAGGCACCGGTGGCCGAGCTGCCGGACAGCAAGCCCCAGGCGGTGGCCACCCTGGCGCCGGGGGCGTCCGGCTACGCCAGCGTGCTGCTGTCCGGTGGGGACGGCTCCGCGCACGGCAACAAGATGACCTCGCTGGGCGTCAGCCTCGCCGCCCGCGACGGCCAGGGGAGCACCGGCGGTGAGGCGAAGGTGGCGCTGCCGGGCGGCTCGGCGTACGTCGACGACAGCGCGCGGGTGACGTACTGGCAGACGGACCCGAACCAGGCGACGTCCTGGTAATCCGGGCCACCACTCGGACGGCGATCCGCCGCCCCACAAGCAGGGCGCCCGCAACTCCCCCAGCGGGCGCCCTTCTCTTTCTTCGCCCCTCGCGCGCCTTTCCCCGCCCCTCGCGCTCCTTCCCTCCGCTCCGCCCCGCCGCGCCGTCTCCGCGCGACCACGGGCCGTGCGGCCACCGCGCCGCCCGCGACTGTCCCGTCATGTCCCACCCGGGCCCTCCCGGTGTCCCGCAATCGCCCCTCTCCCGGGGCGACTTCGCAGGCCACAGCCCTGCGGTCGAGGAGGCGCGTCCCACCTGACGGCGCATGGCCACCTCCCGTCCCTGTCCCGCCCCACCATGGTCCGCGTCGCAGCGAACGGATCACGCCGCGGCACAGGGATCGACGTTTCGGAGGGGTACCGACATGCACGGACACGGCACCACGCCACCGCGGGACCGCACAACTCCCGCGGGAGACACGGCTTCCGCGTTCCGCCGACCGCTGCTGCACCGGGTGCTGCCCGCGGTCGCCGCGGCAGGTCTGGCCGTCACCGGAATCACCGGGGTCGCACACGGCGCCGAGACTGGGACCGCTCGGACCGCGACGGCCGACTTCCCGACCTGGGGCACCCGCTGGGTGGTGCACAGCGAGGCCGTCACCGGCTCCCCCGCCGTCGGAATGCTCAACGCCTCGGGGGCGGGCCAGGACCGGATCACCGCCGACTACCAGGTCGACACCGGCCACCGGGTGTGCGAGGGCGACGCCTGCTCGACCTACATGGCCCACCTCACCGGGCCGGTGAGCGGCTTCGTCACCGTGGTCGCGGTGGCCATACCCCAGGACCGCCTGCCCGGCGTACCGGTGCAGGACGGTCCGCCGCCGGAGCAGCCCGGCCACTCCCGCCAGGAGATGCTGGCGCGCGCCGCGACCTGGCTGACCGCCGACAACGGCGCGCAGGTCCCGTACAGCCAGGCCAAGGTCTGGAAGGACGGCTACCGGCAGGACTGCTCCGGCTATGTGTCGATGACGCTCGGACTGCCGACGCCGGGCACCAACACCGTGGGGCTGGCCACCGACCGCGGCCTCACCCGGTCCGTCCCGCTCGGCGAGCTGAAGGGCGGTGACCTGCTCATCGACGCCAACGGCGACAACAACAACCGGCATGTCGTCATCTTCGAGAAGTGGAACGATGCCGCGCACACGTCGTACACCGCCTTCGAGCAGCGCGGCGGCCATGGCACCGACCACCGGAGCCTGACCTACGGTCTGCCGGGCGGCGACCCCGAGTTCAAGCCCTACCGGCCCGTGGCGTTCGGCGACTGAAAGACGTCGGACAGGGCCCGTCCCTCGCATCAGGCGGGGAATCCCGGGCAGTTGTGCGCTGTTTCACGTGAAACAGCGCTGAACGGTCCGCGTTCGTCCCGGATCGCGTAACGAGGGGCACTTCCGTCACAGGGGAATGGAGGTGCCCCTCGCGCGGGCCTGTCCGCTGTGCTGGAATGCGAGGCGTGCCTGGCCCTGAAAACCGTGTCGCGAACGCCCGCCGCAAGCCCCTGGCCCCGCTCCCGGCGGAACTCTCCGGCCCTGTACGGGACTTCGTCGCCGCCCTGCGCCGCATGCATGGCGAACTGGGCTACAGCCTCCAGGAGTTGGCGGGCCGACTGCCGGCCAGCCGGTCGTCCCTCTCGCGCTATCTCCGCGGCCAGAGCCTGCCCGACGAGCGACTCCTGGTGCAGTGGTGCACGCTCTCGTTCACGGGCGAGGACCGGCTGCCCGCGCTGGTGGAGCTGCTGCACCGCGCCCAGGAGGCGGCGGACGAGGCACCGGAGTCCGCTCCGGGCCCCCGCCCCGGGGACGGGCGGAGCACCGAGGGCGACGAACGCGCCGAGGGGGACGAAAAGGCCCACGGCGGCAGACGTCTCGAAGGCGTCCAAAGCGCCGAAGACGTGCAGGGCGCGGCGGAAGAACCGGCGGGGCCGGAACCGGAGGCGGTGGCGCCCGGGAGGCGCCGGCTGCGGCTGGTGCTGGCCGGCCTCGGCACCGCCGCCGTCCTCACCGGAGCCGCGTTCACCGTTCTGGAGCTGACCGGTTCGGACGCCGACGGCCGGACGGATACCGCCTCGGGCGCGGTCCCGGCCGCCGGATCCGCCCGCATCACCGTCAACAACATCGAACGGGCCTGCCGGCACAGCCGTACCGACTACTGCGCGCTCGGGCTGGCCCGCGACCCCTATGTGCCGTACCGGCGGCCCAATATCGTGGGCCGCGTCTGGCACGGTCAGGCACTGCACGCCGTCTGCAAGGTCGCCGACGGGGTCACCATCACCGACGAGGCGGGCGGGCACAGCAGCATCTGGTTCCGGGTCGACCACGACGACGGGCCGGCCTGGATGCCGGGCGTCCGCATCCGGCCGGATCAGCTCGACGCGGATCTCCCGCGGTGCCCCAACTAGCGCCCGCCTGCCGGGACATGACCGTTTCGCCCGCCCTTGCCGGGAAAGGCGAGCCGGGCGCCGCGCGGACGGAGCGCACTCGCCCCGGCGCGGGAGCGGCGGTCGCTATCGTGGCCTGGCCATGCCATCACCGCACTGACCGCAGGGCCTACTGGGGGACTTCATGACCGCACGCCGCACCCGCCGCTCCACCGCATACGCCGCGCTGGCCCTCGGGCTGGCCGGCTCGCTGGCTCTGACCGGCTGCCACAGCGACTCCTCGAAGTCGCGGAGGGGCTCGTCCGCCACCAGCTCCAAGAGCAAGCGGCACAAGATCTTCGGCAGTGGCACGGCGGCCGGGGTGGGCATGGGAGCGGCGCGCCGGCGCGGGACGACGAACTGCTCCCCGAGCACGGCCCGGCTCGACTTCACCCAGCAGACGGGGCCGAAGGGGTACGTGCGCGTGCGCTACACCAACCGCTCCGGCACGTTCAACTGCCGGCTGTACGACGCCCCGTTGCTGGCCTTCGACAACGCGAAGGCCCCGCTGCCGGTGATCCAGCCCGACCGGAGCCGCGTCACCACCCTCCGGCCCCGTGCCACCGCCTATGCGGTCATCCCGACCGGCACCCCCGCCGCCATGGGCACCCAGCGCAGGAACGTGACCGTCCGGCTCGCGGGCTCGTCGAAGGGCTCCACCTCCGGCTCGCCGGTGGTGTACGACCTGGTGGCGAAGTACGCCACGGTCTCCGTCGGCCAGAGCAAGGTCAGCTTCTGGAACACCAGCCTGGACGCGGCGAAGGCCGAGGCCGGCGTCGGCAACTGACGCCGCCGCCGGCCTCCCGTCGTCGCTCCGCGCGGCCCGACTCGGCTACTGCGCGTCCAGCCCCGCCAGGACGAGGCCCAGCCGGGCCGCGCCGTCCGCGGTGACCCGGACCGGAACGCCCCAGTCCTGCTGGTGCACATGGCAGGCCGGGTACTCGATGTCCGGGGCGTCGTCGCAGGACGCGGCCATCGCCGAGACATGCAGGACGCCTTCGGTCACGCCGTCGGCAAGGACCAGGTCCCGGGCCAGATCGGTGCCCGCGCCGGCGCCGTCGGCGAGCAGCTCCGGCGGCGTGGCGCTGACCAGCAGCCGCGTCGAGGGGCCGTAGCGGGTGTCGAGCTTCTGGCCGGCCGGGGCCTGGAAGACGACGTCCAGGTGGAGCGTGCCGGGGGCGATGTCGGTGGCGGCGCGCTGGGTGCGGTGGGCCACCGACTCGACGCGGACCGCCTCTTCGGGGAGCCGCAGCCGGGTCAGCCGGTGCCGCGCGGACTCCACCACCACGATGTCGTCGTCGGCGAGGACCGCCGCGGAGGGTTCGCGCAGATCGGTCGCGAGCGTGGTCACCTCGCCGCCGGCCGGGTCGAAGCGGCGCAGTGCGTGGTTGTAGGTGTCCGCGATGGCGACCGAGCCGTCGGGCAGCGCGGTCACGCCCAGCGGGTGCTGGAGCAGGGCCTGCTCGGCGGCGCCGTCGCGGTGCCCGAAGTCGAAGAGTCCGGTGCCGACGGCGGTACGGACCACATAGCCGCCCGGGGCGGGGCTGCCGTCGTTCGCCTCCCGCTCGATCCACCGCACCGCGCTGGTCTCCGAGTCGGCGATCCACAGCCGGTCGCCGGCCGCCGCGAGCCCGGAGGGCTGGGCGAACCACGCTTCCGCCGCGGGGCCGTCGACCAGGCCCTCGTTGGTGGTGCCGGCCGCCACCGCGACCGTGCCGTCGGCCGGGTCGTAGGTCCAGATCTGGTGGACGCCGGCCATCGCGATCCACAGCCGGTCCTGCCACCAGGCCAGGTCCCACGGCGAGGAGAGGTCCACCTCGCGCGCCGGGCCCGAGGTCGGCGAGCCCTGCCACCACTGCCGGCCCGTACCGGCCACGGTCTCCAGGGCACCGGTCGCCGGATCGAAGATCCGGATGGCGTGGTTGACGGTGTCCGCGACGGCGACCGTGCCGTCGGGCAGCAGCGCCAGCCCCTGCGGCTCGTTGAAGGAGTCCGGGCCCAGCCCGCGCTCACCGGTCCCGATCCGCCGCACCACCTGCTCGCCGTCGGCCGCGAGCTCCACCAGCTGGTGCCGGGTGGTGTCGGAGACCAGGAAGGTGCCGCCGGGCAGCCGCACCGCCTTGCCGGGGAAGCGGAGGTCCGTGGCGACCGGCTCCGGCGGGACGTAGGGGCCGTCGCCGCGGTGCAGCGTGCCCTTCGCGGTGTGCTCGGCGATCAGCTCCTCGACGCGCTTCTCGATGGCGTGCGCATGGCCCTCGCCCGCGTGCTGGGCGACGACATAGCCCTCGGGGTCGATCACCACCAGCGTCGGCCAGGCCCGCACCGCGTACTGCTTCCAGGTCGCGAGCTCGGGGTCGTCGAGGACGGGGTGCTCCACGCCGTACCGCTCGACGGCGTCCACGACCGCCTGGTGCTCGGCCTCGTGCACGAACTTCGGGGAGTGCACGCCGATGATCACGACCGCGTCGCGATGGCGCTCCTCCAGCTCGCGCAGCTCGTCCAGGACGTGCAGGCAGTTCACACAGCAAAACGTCCAGAAATCGAGGATGACAATGCGTCCTCGCAGGTCAGAGAGGGTGAGATCATTTCCGCCGGTGTTGAGCCAGCCGCCCTTGCCGATCAGCTCGGGGGCCCGGACGCGCGCACGTGAAGCCATGTGGACATTCAACGTCACTCCGGCGCACCCGCATTCCGCAGGGGGCACGGGGAACACGTCACCCCATGCTGTCATCCCACGGGGGACACTCCCCTCGCTCCCTCAAGTACTTCGTGCACGACCGGATCTTCGGCATCGGCGACGACTACTGGGTCGACGACGAGCACGGTCGGCACGCCTTCCTCGTGGACGGGAAGGCGATGCGGTTGCGGGAGACCTTCGAGCTCAAGGACACCGAGCGGCGGGTGCTGATCACCATCCGCAAGAAGATGTTCAGCCTGCGCGATGCGATGACGATCGAGCGGGACGACCAGCCGCTGGCCACGGTCCGGCGCAAACGGCTGTCGCTGCTGCGCCACCACTACCGCGTCGAGCTGGTCGACGGCACCGAGCTGGACGTCAGCGGCAAGATCCTGGACCGGGAGTTCGCGGTCGAGTACGACGGTGAGCTGCTCGCCGAGATCTCCCGGCGCTGGCTGACCGTCCGCCACACCTATGCGGTCGACGTCGTGCGGGACGACGCGGATCCGGCGCTGCTGATCGCCGTCGCGGTGTCCGTGATCCGGATGGCCGAGCGGGAGCGTGAGGACGACTGAGGGGGCGTCGGTGGGCCGGTCAAGCCGCCTGCGCCAGGCAGGAATTATCCGGTTTCACCGCATCCGCACCAATCGGCATCGGCGAAACGTGCACGGTACCAGTGGCAGCGCTTTCCCACGGCCCCGCCGTCGAACATCCGCCTACGATGGTCACCCGAAAGCACTGCCGGGGTGCCCGTGCGCAGCGTAACTTAACTGCCAGACAGCAGCCCGCGTACGAACCGTCCGAGGGGTCCCGTGACCGTCCATCCCAGCCTTCAGTCCTCCATCGACGCCTGGACGCATTCCATAGAAGCGATAACCGAGCTGGTGACGCCGCTCGTCGAGGGTGAGTGGAACAGGGCGACGGACCTCCCAGGCTGGTCCGTGCGCGACATCGTCTCCCACGTCATCGGCCTGGAATGCGAGATGCTGGGCGACCCTCGGCCGATCCACACGCTGCCCCGCGACCTCTACCACGTGCGCAGCGAGTCGGCCCGCCGGATGGAGGTGCAGGTCGACGTCCGCCGGCACCACACCGCCCCGGAGATGCTCAGCGAGCTGGAGTACACCGTCATCCGGCGCTCCCGGCAGCTGCGGAACGAGACCCGCGCCCCCGACACCGTGGTGCGCAGCGCGCTCGGCGAGGAGCGGACGCTGGAATTCGTCCTGGAACAGCGGGCGTTCGACGTCTGGGCGCACGAGCAGGACCTGCGGCGGGCGCTCGGCGAGCCCGGCAACCTCGACTCGCCCGGTGCGCTGGTCACCCGCGACCTGCTGGTGCGGGTGCTGCCCGGCATCGTCACCAACCGCGCCAAGGCGCCGGCCCGTTCGACGGTGGTCTTCGACATCGGCGGTGCGGTGGAGTTCATGCGCACGGTCCGGGTGGACGCCGAGGGGAAGGCCACCGTGGACGGCAGCGTGTCGCTGGGCCCGACGGTGACGCTGGCGATGGACTGGGACGCCTTCCACCGGCTGGCCTGCGGCCGGGTCCGGCCGTCCGCCCTCGACGAGCAGATCAAGATCGACGGTGACCAGGAGCTGGCCCAGGCCATCCTCGACAACTTCGCGGTGACGCCGTAACAGGCTCCACGGCAGAGCTGCCGTTTCATGTGGGACGGGCTCGTCGGTTTCACGTGAAACACCCCCGTTGTTTCACGTGAAACCGCGACCTCTCAGCCCGCCTTCGTCAACTGCATGTCAGATGTGGAGAGTTGAGCGTCCTTCGCGACCGAGCCCGCGGCCGGCTCGGAGGATGCGGCGGACGACGCCGGCGGCGGTCCGCCTCAGGCCGGCACGTGCACGGCCTCGACCCTGCTGACGACCAGCCGCTCCTGCTCGCGCTGCGCGGCCCGCCGACGCAACCGCAGGATCTGCGAGACCCCGAGCGCCTGGAGCACGAAGACCGAGGCGAAGGCGATCCGGTAGTTGTCGCCGGTGGAGTCGAGCAGGACGCCGACGGCGAGCAGCGTGGTGATCGAGGCGGTGAAGCCTCCCATGTTGACGATGCCGGACCCGGTGCCCTGGCGCTCCGGCGGATTGGCCGGCCGGGCGAAGTCGAAGCCGATCATCGACGCCGGGCCGCAGGCGCCCAGCACCACGCAGAGCACGATCAACAGCGCCATGGGCGCATGCGGGGCGGGCCAGCACAGGGTGACCGCCCACAGCAGGGCGGTGGCCGCGACGGTGCCCAGTGCCAGCGGCAGACGGGCCGCGTGGTGGCGGGCGATGATCTGCCCGTAGACCAGGCCCACGGCCATGTTGGAGAGCACAACGAGGGTCAGCAGTTCACCGGCGGTGCCGCGGGAGAGGCCCTGCGCCTCGACCAGGAACGGCAGGCCCCACAGCAGCAGGAAGACCATCGCCGGGAACTGGGTGGTGAAGTGCACCCACATGCCCAGCCGGGTGCCGGGCTCGCGCCAGGCGTCCAGGATCTGACGGCGCACGAACGCGCCGCCGCTGTGCTCACGGGGTGCGGGCGGCGGGGCGAAGCCCTCGGGGTGGTCCTTGAGGAAGAGCAGCAGCAGGACCAGCACGACGACACCGCCCAGGGCGCTGCCGGCGAACGTCGTGGTCCAGCCGAGGGTGTGCAGCAGCCGGGCCAGGACGAGCGTGGAGATCAGGTTGCCGGCCATGCCGACCAGGGCGGCGATCTGCGCGACCATCGGGCCGCGTCGGGCCGGGAACCACCGGGAGCCCAGCCGCAGCACGCTGATGAAGGTCATGGCGTCACCGCAGCCGAGCAGTGCCCGCGAGCCGAGCGCCATGGCGTACGAATCCGAGAGCGCGAAGCCGAACTGGCCCACGGTGTAGAGGACCGCACCGAGGGCGAGGACCTTCTTCGCGCCCAACCGGTCGACCAGGAGGCCGACGGGTATCTGCATGCCTGCGTAGACCAGCAGTTGCAGGATCGAGAAGGTGGACAGCGCGGAGGCGTTGATGTGGAAGCGGTGCGCGGCATCCAGACCGGCCACGCCGAGGCTGGTGCGGTAGGTGATCGCGACGAAGTAGACGGCGACGCCGATGCCCCAGATGGCCACGGCCTTCCGGCCGCCGGGCGGGTCCGAGGGCAGTCGCCCGGCGCCGCCGCCACCTATGCCGCTGCCGGTGGGACTGTCGCTTCCGGCGGCGCCGTCGGTGCGGCTGCTCATCGCTCGTCCCCCTGCGCGAGATGGCGGACCCAGCTGACGTGCCGCTGTACGGCCTCGGTGGCGGCGTCGGCGTCGCCGGCCCGCAGCGCCTGGAGGATCTCGGTGTGCTCGGCGATGTTCTTGGCGATCCGGTCGGGGTGGGAGTGCATCACCGCGACGCCCATCCGCAGCTGCCGGTCGCGCAGTTGCTCGTAGAGCCGGTCCAGTATCTGGTTGCCGGCGCTGCGCACGATGGCCGCGTGGAAGGCGCGGTCGGCGACCGAGACGGCGGCCAGATCGCCCGCGGCGGCCTGCTCCCGCATGGTCTCCAGAGCCTGGGTCAGTTCGTTGATCAGCCCCTCACCGGCGGGTACGGCCTTGGCCGCCGCGTGCTTCTCCACCAGCAGCCGGGTCTCGACGACATCGGCGATCTCCTGTGCGGAGACCGGCAGCACCAGCGCGCCCTTCTTCGGGTAGAGCTTGATCAGCCCTTCGACCTCCAGGCGCAGCAGCGCCTCGCGCACCGGGGTCCGGGAGACCCCCACGGCGTCGGCGAGCTCCCCTTCGGTGAGCAGCATGCCGCCCTCGTAGCGGCGCTCCAGGAGGGCGTCCTTGAGGTGGTTGTAGACCCGCTCGGCGGCGGGCGGCGGTTTGGCGGGACCGGTGCGGGGCGCCCTCGGAGGGGCGGCAGGCGAGGGCGATGGCATGCACACAGGATAGATACAACAGGTGTGCAACGGGTACGCCGTTCCGCGATGCGGACGATCAGCGGGACGTTTGTCCTGGTAGGAGCGTTATGAGGGGAGGCCGCCGCCCTCTCGGAGGCGACGGCCCGGCATCGCTCAGCCCCGCATCCGCCCCCGCGCCACCAGCCGGTCCACCACCTGGCGATGGGCGGGCGCACAGCGCTCCAGGGACTGCGCGCGGTCGAACCACGCGTACTCGGCGATCTCCCGGCCCGGGGCGGGCTCGATGTCCTGCGGACCGCCGACGAAACAGGTCATGTGCAGCCGCCTGCCGTTCCTGCCGTGGGCCACGTCATGGATGACGAACTCCTCCGACAGCTCCTCGGCGGGGATGCGCAGACCGAGCTCCTCGGAGAGTTCCCGCGAGAGCGCCTCACGTGCGGTCTCCCCCGGCTCGTACTTGCCGCCGGGGAGATAGAAGGTGTCGTTCCCCCGCGTCCGCACGCTCAGCAGCCGCCCGTCGCGCACATGCAGCCAGGACACCGAGCGCAGCGGCGCCTCCCGCTCCACGGCGAGCACCGGGTGGCCGGTCTGCTCGTCGATCCGCCGCTCGCGCTCCGTGAAACCCAGGTGCGCGTAGAACCGCCGGGCACCGGCGTTCTCCTCGAAGACCTCCAGGGCCAGTGCGCCGTACCGCGCGGCCGCGTGCTCCACCAGATCCCGGCCGACGCCTGCCCCCTGTGCCTCCGGCGCCACGAAGAGCCCGCCGATCTCGGCACCGGCACCGTCCTCGGCGCCCAGGAGGCCGAGCAGTCCGACGACGGCCCCGTCGCGCTGGGCGACCCAGTTCTCGGCTTGGACGAGGTACACCTCGCGCAGGGCCCGGGCCCGCTCTCCCTCGCCTTCCCCCTCGACGAACGGATGCGCCTGCTGCGACGCCTGGGACCACAGGTCGCACACCGCGTCCTGATCCTCGTCCCGATAGCGCCGGATGATCGTGTGACTGCTCATTTCGCCGACGGTAAACAGCCGGGCCGACACCGGCAAACCCATTCCGGGCCGGGGCCAGCACCCTGTCGAAGGGGGACTTCCGGGGGACCCCGGTCCGTCTCAAGGCGTACGCGGATCCGTACCTGACGCGTACGGAACGGGCCGGAATCCATGGGTGAATGGAGGCAGGGAGCCGATACGGCCCGTCGGACAAGGGGAGTTGACCATGCAGACCAGGACGCACACCGGCCGCCGCACCCGCAACGCCGCCGTGCTGGCGCTGATCGTCGCCGCCGTGTGGGCGGGCACCGCACTGACCCGCGGCGCGGCACCGGTCGATCCGTCCGCCCCGACCGGCCCGCTGGCGCACCTCAGCCGCGCGGTCGAGCTTCTCCGGGGCTGAACAGCGACGGGGCGGTGCTTCACGTGAAACGCACCGACCGTTTCACGTGAAACACCGCCCCTCATGCCGCTACGGGCCCTGCCCGACCGGTCGATCCTGCCGGATCAGCCCCAGGTGAGCAGCCGCTTGGGCCGCTCCAGGACCGCCGCGATGTCCGCGAGCAGCTTGGAGCCCAACTCGCCGTCGATCAGCCGGTGGTCGAAGGAGAGCGCGAGCGTGGTGACCTGCCGCGGCTTGACCTTGCCCTTGTGGACCCACGGCTGGAGCTTGACCGCGCCGAAGGCGAGGATCGCCGACTCCCCCGGGTTGAGGATCGGCGTACCGGTGTCGACGCCGAAGACGCCGACGTTGGTGATGGTGACCGTGCCGCCGGACATCGCCGCCGGGGAGGTCTTGCCCTCGCGCGCGGTGGCCACCAACTCGCCCAGTTCCGTGGCGAGCTGAGGAAGCGTCTTCGCCCCCGCGTCCTTGATGTTCGGGACGATCAGACCGCGCGGGGTGGCCGCCGCGATCCCGAGGTTGATGTAGTCCTTGTGGACGATCTCCTGGTTCGCCTCGTCCCAGGCGGCGTTGACCTCCGGGTGGCGCTTGATGGCGACCAGGAACGCCTTGGCGACCAGCAGCAGCGGGTTGACCCGCAGCCCGGCCATGTCCGGGTCCTGCTTGAGCTCCTGGACGAGCTTCATCGTGCGGGTCACGTCGACGGTGACGAACTCCGTGACGTGCGGCGCGGTGAAGGCGCTGGCGACCATCGCCTGTGCGGTGGCCTTGCGCACACCCTTGACGGGCACCCGGCGCTCGCGGGCGGCGTCGAAGGCGGCGACGGGCGCGACGGGGGCCGCTGCTGCCGGGACGCCCACCTCGGGTGCGGCCGGCACGACGGCCGGGGCGGCCTCGGCCGGAGCCGCCGCCGCGTAGACGTCATCACGGGTGATGACGCCGCCCGGCCCGGTGGGGACGACCGTCCCCAGGTCGATGCCCAGGTCCTTGGCGAGCTTGCGGACCGGGGGCTTGGCGAGTGGCCGTCCGGCGGCCGGAGCCGGGGCGGTGGGCACCGCGGGCGCCACCGGAGCGGGCGCGGCCCGCCCGTTCAGCTCGGCCTGGAGCCCGGCGGTCACCGGCTCCGACGGAACCCCGACGGCGGTGTGCGGAGCGCGCGTTGCGGTCCGCTGGCCGGCGCCCGGCTGCGGCTTGCGCGCCCGGCGCTTGGTCGAGGACGGCGCGGCACCGTAGCCGACCAGCACCGCCTGCCGGCCCTGCGGCTCGGCGTCCTCCTCGGCGGCCCCGGCGGGCGCCGCGGCCTCGGCGGGTCCCGGCTCGACCGGGCCGGCGCCCGGGTCGGTGTCCACCGAGATGATCACGGTGCCGACATCGACGGTGGTGCCCTCGCCGAAGTTCAGCGTGTGCACCACCCCGTCGTAGGGGATGGGCAGTTCGACGGCGGCCTTGGCGGTCTCCACCTCGCACACGACCTGGCCGTCGGTGACGGTGTCACCGGGCTGGACGTACCACTTGAGGATCTCGGCCTCGGTGAGGCCCTCACCCACGTCGGGCATCTTGAACTCGCGGATGCGCTGCGCGTTCGCGGCGCCGGCGGTTCCTGCAGTCATGGTCAACGACTCTCCTCAGCCCTCAGTACGCCAACGCGCGGTCAACGGCGTCGAGCACCCGGTCAAGACCCGGAAGGTACTCGTCCTCCACCCTGGACGGCGGATACGGGGCATGGAAGCCGCCGACCCGCAGCACCGGAGCCTCCAGGTGGTAGAAGCAGCGCTCGGTGATCCGGGCGGCGACCTCCGCGCCCGCGCCGAGGAAGACCGGCGCCTCGTGGGCGACGACCAGCCGGCCGGTCTTCTCGACCGAGGACTGCACCGTGTCGAAGTCGATCGGGGAGATCGAGCGCAGGTCGACGACCTCGACCGACTTGCCCTCCTCGGCCGCGACCTTGGCGACGTCCTCGCAGACCTTCACCATCGGGCCGTAGGCGGCCAGCGTGAGGTCGGAGCCGGGCCGGGTGACCCGGGCCTTGTGCAGCGGGTCCGGGATCGACTCGGTGTCCAGGCGCGACTTGTCGTGGTAGCGGCGCTTGGGCTCGAAGTAGACGACCGGGTCGTCGCCGGCGATGGCCTGCTGGAGCATCCAGTAGGCGTCGGAGGCGTTCGAGGGCGAGACGACCTTGAGGCCCGCGACGTGCGCGAACAGCGCCTCGGGGGACTCCGAGTGGTGCTCGACCGCACCGATGCCGCCGCCGTAGGGAATGCGGATGACGACCGGCACCTTGACCTTGCCCAGCGCCCGCGCGTGCATCTTTGCGAGCTGGGTGACGATCTGGTCGTAGGCGGGGAAGACGAAGCCGTCGAACTGGATCTCGACGACCGGGCGGTAGCCGCGCAGGGCCAGGCCGATCGCGGCGCCGACGATGCCGGACTCGGCGAGCGGGGTGTCGATCACCCGCTCCTCGCCGAAGTCCTTCTGGAGGCCGTCGGTGACCCGGAAGACGCCGCCGAGCTTGCCGACGTCCTCTCCCATGACGAGGACCTTGGGGTCGGCCTCCATGGAGGCGCGCAGCGACGCGTTGATCGCCTTGGCGATGGTGATCTTCTCGTAGACGGCCATGGTCAGTTGCCCTCCGCGGCGGCATCGGCATCGGCGAACGACGCCTGGTAAGCGGCGAACTGCGCGCGCTCCTCATCGACGAGCGCGTGCCCGTCGGCGTAGACGTTCTCGAAGATCGCCATATGGTCCGGGTCGGGCATCGCCCGTACGACGTCGCGGACCCGCTTGCCCAGGGCCTCGCGCTCCTCGTCGATCGCGGCGAGGTAGCCCTCGTCGACCAGGCCCTCGGCCTCCAGGTACTTCCGCAGCCGGAGGATCGGGTCCTTGGCCTCCCAGGCCAGCGTCTCCTCGTCGGGGCGGTACCGCGTCGGGTCGTCGGAGGTGGTGTGGGCGCCCATGCGGTAGGTGAACGCCTCGATGAGCATGGGGCCTTGGCCGGTGCGCGCCCGCTCCAGCGCCGCCTTGGTCACCGCGAGGCAGGCCAGGACGTCGTTGCCGTCGACCCGCACGCCGGGGAAGCCGAAGCCCCGGGCGCGCTGGTAGAGGGGGACCCGGGTCTGCTTCTCGGTGGGCTCGGAGATCGCCCACTGGTTGTTCTGGCAGAAGAAGACGACCGGGGCGTTGTAGACCGCGGAGAAGGTGAAGGCCTCGGCCACGTCGCCCTGGCTGGAGGCACCGTCGCCGAAGTAGGCGATGACCGCGGAATCCGCGCCGTCCTTCTGCACGCCCATCGCGTAACCGGTCGCGTGCAGCGTCTGCGACCCGATGACGATGGTGTAGAGGTGGAAGTTGTTGCTGTTGGGATCCCAACCGCCGTTGTTGACGCCGCGGAACATCCCCAGCAGGTTCGTCGGGTCGACGCCGCGGCACCAGGCCACACCGTGCTCCCGGTAGGTGGGGAAGACGTAGTCGTCATCGCGCAGCGCGCGGCCGGAGCCGATCTGGGCGGCCTCCTGGCCCAGCAACGAGGCCCACAGGCCCAGTTCGCCCTGGCGCTGGAGGGTGGTCGCCTCGGCGTCGAACTGCCGGGTCAGCACCATGTCCCGGTAGAGCCCGCGCAGCTCCTCGGGGCTGAGGTCGATCGCGTAGTCCGGGTGCTCGACCCGCGTCCCCTCCGGGGTCAGCAGTTGTACGAGCTCGTCCTGCTCCGCCTGTTCCGGCCGGGCGCTGTTCCTGGCCCTGGACGGCGACGCCTTTTTCGTCGACGTCGCTTTCTTGGCGGTGGTGCGCTTGCTGCCGCCGCGGGCGGTTTTCCGCTCGGCAGTGCCTTCCACGGTCACGTGCTGCTCCTCCGTCTGTCCGGCCCCCGGGGTCCGCCGGTGGCCGTTTGCGGCTCACCCGGTATCCGATACGGCGCACGGGGTGTGTGCGAACGCGGCCGGAACCGGGTGGAACAAAGCGCCCCGGAGTGGCCTGCTCATTGCACGTTACCCATTGTCAAAGCCGAAGTGGAAATGGCGCTGACCTGCGATTTTGCTTGGATTTCCAAGTAAATCGCGAAGGCTGGGATCAACTCCTGGTCACAGCGTTGCAGGCCGCCGGGACAACGGCACGTTATATCGGTGACCTGGAGCACGGGAAGAGTTGATGTGTGAGACTGGGGTGGTGCACGAAGACGGAAAAATCACGGTTTTCCTGCTCGATGATCACGAAGTGGTCCGGCGGGGCGTCCACGAAATGCTGTCGGTCGAGGACGACATCGAGGTGGTCGGCGAGGCCGGTACCGCGGCTGATGCGCTGGTCAGGATCCCGGCGACGCGTCCGGACGTGGCCGTGCTGGACGTCCGGCTCCCGGACGGCAGCGGCGTCGAGGTCTGCCGCGAGATCCGCGCGCAGAACGAGGACATCAAGTGCCTGATGCTCACCTCGTTCGCCGATGACGAGGCCCTCTTCGACGCGATCATGGCCGGTGCGTCCGGTTATGTCCTCAAGGCCATCCGCGGCAGCGAACTCCTCTCCGCCGTCCGCGAGGTGGCGGCCGGAAAGTCGCTGCTCGACCCGGTGGCCACCGCCCGCGTCCTGGAACGGCTCCGCGACGGCAACGCCGCCAAGAGCGACGACCGGCTGGCGAACCTCACCGAACAGGAACGCAAGATCCTCGATCTGATCGGCGAGGGACTGACCAATCGCGTAATCGGCGAACGACTTCACCTCGCCGAGAAAACGATCAAGAATTACGTTTCCAGCCTGCTTTCCAAACTCGGCATGGAACGCCGTTCCCAGGCCGCCGCCTATGTCGCCCGACGGCAGGCCGAAAGGCGCTGAGCTGCGCACATATCCCGAGGCGCCACCGCGAAAGGGGCGGTGCGGCGGCCCGGCGACCGGGACCAACGTCCCACCGATCGGGGGCGGCCGTCCCTATCCGACACCCCGCCGGCCGGGCAGAGTTGAGGGCATGTCCACCGACGTCCGCCGCGCCATCGAGCTGCTGAGCACGCTCCCCTACGGACGGGTCTCGGCCAGCCGGCGGGCGCTGCCCTTCACCACCGTCACCCGGCACCTGGTCGTCGACGGCCGGCTGCTGCTGAGGCTGCACCGCGGTTACGACTACCACCGGGCGCTGGACGGCAGCGTCGTCGCGTACGAGGCCGACAACGTCGGCGGCGACGCCCGCGACGCCTGGTCCGTGCAGTGCACCGGCACCGCCCGGGTCGTCGAACCCACCGCGGCCGAGCGGGACTTGTTCGGCCGCACCCCGCGACTGGCCGACGGCGTCCCCTACGACCCGGTCTTCCTGCGGATCGCTCCGGAATTCGCGACGCTGCACCACCTCACGGATGTCCCGGTCTTCGGATGCGCACACCCTCTGTAAGGCTTTCCGGGACGCCCACTCCACTGGGCGACGTTGATCTAACATCTGGCGCGTGCTGCGCTCATCTGTAGCGCGGTCGGCGGCGACGCCCGACCGCGCCACCCTCGGATCCCTGCTGCGCCACTACGACCGTGCCGGGACGCCGTTGTCCTGCGAGCCTGTCGCCGAGGGACTGCTCAACCACGGCTACTTCCTGGCCACCACCGGCGGCCGCTACTTCCTCAAACACCACCTCGACGGCGACCGCACCGCCCTCGCCCGGCAGCACCGCGCCGTCCGCCGGCTGACCGGACTCGGCCTGCCGGTCGTCCCGCCCGTCACGGGCACCGACGGCCGGACCTTCACCGTCCTGGACGGCCGCTGCTACGCCCTGCACCCGTGGATCGAGGGCCGGCACCCGAGCGGCGCCGCGCTGACCGCCGGGCAGTCACGCCGGCTCGGAGCCCTGCTCGGGCTCGTCCACACCACGCTGGAGCAGGTCATGGCCGACGAGGCGGCGCCGCCGCGGCTGCCCGGCACGGACACCGCGGCCGATCCCGAGCGGACCTTCGAGACGATCGACGAACTGCTGGCGCTGGCGCGCGGCGCCCGCCCGCGCACCAGCTTCGACGAGCTCGCCGAGCACCGCCTCCTGGAGCGCCGGGCCCTGCTGGCACGGCAGGCGCACCGCCGGCCGGCCCCCGGCGCGGAGCCCCCGGCGGGCTGGGTGCACGGCGACTTCCACCCGCTGAACGTGCTCTACCGCGGCACCGAACCGACCGCGATCGTCGACTGGGACCGGCTGGGCGTGCAGCCCCGCGCCGAGGAGGCGGTGCGGGCCGCCGCGATCTTCTTCGTCCGCCCCTGCGGAACGCTGGACCTGACGAAGGTCGCCGCGTACGCCGGCGCCTACCGGAGCGTGTGCGGGGCCGGCCCCGAGGAGTTGGCCGCGGCCGTCCACCGGGTCTGGTGGGAGCGGCTGAACGACTTCTGGATGCTCACCTGGCGCTACCAGCTCGGCGACCGGCGCACCGATCCGCAGTTCCCCGCTGCGGCGGCGCTGGCGGTGTGGTGGACCCGCGAATACCCCGCCGTGCGGCGGGCGTTCACGGGCTGACGCGCGGGGCGCCGGCCCGTTCGGCGTCAGCCGGCGGTCGTCCCGCCCAGGGGCGTGCCGCCGGTCCCGCCGTTGCTGCCGGGGGTGCCGCCGGTGCTCGAACCGCCGGTGTTGGAGCCGCCGGTGTTGGAGCCGCCGCCCGTGTTGGTCCCGCCGTCCGACGTCCCGCCGCCGGTCGTGCTCCCGCCGTCCGACGTCCCGCCGGTGGTGTCCCCGCCGGTGGCGCCGCCGTTGGTCGTCCCGCCGGTGGTGTCGCTCGGCGGCGGCGTGGTCGCCGGCTGGGTGCTGGGCCGCTCCGTGGTCGGATCGGAGGTGGGCCGGCGGCTCGGCCGGTGGGTGTAGGGGTTCCCGCCGCCGCTGGAGCTGTCCGGGTAGCTCTCGGGGGTGGTCTCGTCGTCCGTCGGCGGCTCGGTGGTCTCGTCCGACGGCGTCGGGGAGGGGGAATGGGTGGCCGGCGGCGTGGGCTTGTGGCCGGTGCCCTTGGTGTTCTGCACGGCGAAGGCCACGCCCACCGCGATGGCGATCAGCGCGAGCACCGCGATCAGCCAGACCTTGCCGCGACCGCCCTTGGCCTGGCGGTATCCGCCCTCGAAACCGCCGTCGTCGTCCCGCATCCCGGGGGTCAGGACCGGCTGTGCCGTGGTCTGCCCGGCGTCGGCGTGGGAGAGCACGCTGGTCTCGGCGGCACCGCCGTGGAGGGCCATGGTGTGGCCGCCCTCGGGCATCGCGACCGGGCCGGTGTTCCAGGTGCCGGTGTGGCCGCCCTGCTCGTGCAGCATCTGCAGCGAGTACTGGACCAGACCGCGCATCTCCTCGGCGGACTGGAAGCGGTCGTCGGGGTCCTTGGCCAGCGACCGCATGACCAGGCCGTCCAGCTCCGGCGGCACCGATTCGGCGACCTGGGAGGGCGGCACCGGCATGTCCTGGACGTGCTGGTAGACGACCGAGAGCGGGGTCTCACCGGTGAACGGCGGCCGCTGCGCGAGGAGTTCGTACAGCAGGCAGCCGGTGGCGTAGAGGTCGGAGCGGGTGTCGACGGTCTTGCCGAGCGCCTGCTCAGGGGAGAGGTATTGCGGGGTGCCCATGACCATGCCGGTCTGGGTCATGGTCGACTGCGCGCCGTGCAGCGCACGGGCGATGCCGAAGTCCATCACCTTCACGGCGCCGCCGTGGGTGATGATCACGTTCGCGGGCTTGATGTCACGGTGCACGATGCCGTGCTGGTGGCTGTAGGCCAGCGCCTCCAGCACCCCGGAGACGATGATCAGCGCCTGGTCCGGCGGCGGCGCCTCGGCGTTCAGCAGCAGATCGCGGATGGTGTGGCCCTCGACCAGCTCCATCACGATGTACGGCACGGTGTTGCCGCCGACGACGTCCTCACCGGAGTCGTACACGGCGACGACCGCATGGTGGTTCAGACCGGCCACGGACTGCGCCTCGCGCGTGAAGCGGGCCTTGGAGACCGGGTCCTCGGCGAGATCGGCGCGCAGCAGCTTCACGGCGACGGTGCGGCCCAGGCGCACGTCCTCGGCGGCGAACACCTCTGCCATGCCGCCCCGGCCCAGCCGGTGCGTCAGCCGGTAGCGGCCGTCGCCGACCAGTCCGCTGTTGCCCCACATCTCCGGTGCGTCGTGGGAGTTGGGGCCGCTGGCGTCAGGATCGGACGGCCCCTGGGGGCTCTGCGTCGGTGCCATCGGTCCTCGCCGTCGAATCGATCCGCATCACAGCGGTAAGGTCTCGGTCTTCGCTAGAGCACGCTACAGGTTCCGCGGTACCCACCGGCCCGTCGTGGACCGGCCATCAAACCTTCCGCAGGCCAAGTGTGGCAAGTTCACCAGAGATGCCAGGAAGCCCGAAATCCTTGACGCCCGTGACCGGATCTTGCACATCTGGTCACGGAACGGGCACACAGCTTGACGTGTTCGTGCCCTGAGGCAGACTTAGCTGCGGAAATCGAGATTTCGATCGCCGGACATAACGGGCAGTGCGCCTGGGGGGAAGCGGAACGATGAGCCAGGACGGCACTCAGGGCCAATTCGAGGGCCGTTCGGTCGGCGGTGGACGTTACCAGCTTCGTGATCTTCTCGGCGCCGGCGGCATGGCCTCCGTGCACCTCGCCTACGACAGCGTGCTGGACCGCGAGGTCGCAATCAAGACGCTGCACACCGAGCTCGGTCGCGAGCCGGCGTTCCGCGAGCGCTTCCGCCGCGAGGCGCAGTCAGTGGCGAAGCTCACGCACACCAACATCGTCTCCGTCTTCGACTCCGGTGAGGACGAGATCGACGGCGGCATGGTGCCGTACATCATCATGGAGTACGTCGCCGGGCAGCCGCTGCGTTCCGCGCTCGACGGCGACATCGCCCAGCACGGCGCAATGCCGACCGAAAAGGCGCTGAAAATCACCGCCGACGTGCTCGCCGCGCTGGAGGCGAGCCACGAGATGGGCCTGGTCCACCGGGACATCAAGCCGGGCAACGTCATGATGACCAAGCGCAACGTCGTCAAGGTCATGGACTTCGGTATCGCCCGCGCCATGCAGTCCGGCGTGACGTCGATGACGCAGACCGGCATGGTCGTCGGCACCCCGCAGTACCTCTCGCCCGAGCAGGCGCTGGGCCGCGGCGTGGACGCCCGCTCCGACCTGTACTCGGTCGGCATCATGCTCTTCGAGCTGCTGACCGGTCAGCTGCCGTTCGACGCGGACTCCCCACTGGCGATCGCCTACGCCCACGTCCAGGAAGAGCCGCCGGCCCCGTCGAGCATCAACCGCTCGCTGCCGCCGGCGGTGGACGCGCTGGTGGCCCGGGCGCTGAAGAAGAACCCCAACGAACGGTTCCCCACGGCCGAGGCGATGCGGGACGAGTGCCTGCGGATCACCGGGTCCGGGCAGTCCGGAGCAACGCCGCTGATCATCAGCGAGGGCCCGCGGGCCCGCACCAGCGGCTCCTCGGTCTCCTCCGCGGTGTTCCCCACCGCCTCCGGCACCCCCCAGCCCCCGGTGCCGCCGAACGTCCAGCAGCCGTACCAACCGACGCAGGCGGCCTACGGCCCGTCGACGCCGCCGCCGGTGAACAACGCCTACCCGACGCCCGCCCCGGGTCCGGTTCCGGCGCCCGGCCCGGCTCCGACGCCCACGCCGTTCGCAGGCGGCGGCTTCCAGGCCCCGCCGCCGTTCCCCGGGCCGCCCGCACCCCCGGTGACCGGCCCGATGCCGCCGGCGCGGCCCCGGAAGAACAACAGCCCGGTGATCATCGTGGCGGCGGTGGTGGGCGTGATCGTGGTGACCGCGATAGCCGTCGGCATCGGCTTGAGCGCCGGGGGCGACGACACCACCACCAGCAGCAGCACCGACGAACCGACGTCGACGTACTCCTACTCCTCGCCCACCGCTGGCGCCCGGGCCGTCCGGCCCGAGAACAAGTCGGCGACGATCGAGACGTCCCAGTGCACCAACGCGATGCCCAGCTACAGCGAGAAGAACAAGGTCCTCTTCCCACTGCTCAAGTTCAAGAACCTGGAGTCGGTCGAGCGGTGCCTCGACGCGGCCGGGTGGAAGTACAAGGTGGTCGGGGAGAAGAACGACGCGCTCTGGGGCAAGAACACCGTCACGGAGCAGACGCCGACCCCCGGCAGCTGGTGGGACCCCCGCAGCCAGGAGACCGTCGAGCTGACCGTCTCGACCGGTCGCAGCAGCTGACGGCAGCGAGCTCCTGACAGCGGTGGGGCCGGCACGCGAGAGGCGTGCCGGCCCCACCGGCCGTTGCGGGCGCTGGGCGCCGCGATCAGAGGTACGGGCCCGAGCGGGCGCCTCCGTGACCGGGCTGCTCCTGGCTCCCCTCCCCGGGGATACCGGGCGGCAGTGCCCGGCGCATCTGCTCCAGCTGGGCGCGGGCGGCCATCTGCTGGGCGAAGAGCGCGGTCTGGATGCCGTGGAAGAGCCCCTCCAGCCAGCCGACCAGCTGGGCCTGGGCGATCCGCAGCTCGGCATCGGTGGGCACCGACTCATCCGTGAAGGGCAGCGAGAGCCGCTCCAGCTCCTCCACCAGCTCGGGCGCCAGCCCGTCCTCCAGCTCCTTGACCGAGCTGGAGTGGATCTCCTTGAGGCGCACCCGGCTCGCCTCGTCGAGGGGGGCGGCCTTCACCTCTTCCAGCAACTGCTTGATCATGCTGCCGATGCGCATGACCTTCGCAGGCTGCTCGACCATGTCCGTCACCGGAATCTCACGGGGCTCCTCGCCCTCGTCCCCGCCACCGGAGCCGGCGCTGCCGAGCGCCATGCCGTCCGGGCCGACGACCAGGACGTGCTGGTTCTCCTGCGACCGTTCGTTCATCGGCATATCCATGCCGCCATTCTCTCGTACGACGGAGTGGAACCGTGGCGCCCTTGGCAGAAGGTGATCCGTCTTCTCGGAAGGACGGCTCGCCCGTCGGGCAGGGCAGCGGTTTCCGCTCGGCCTTTTCGCCGCGCGGTTTCCCGGGAGACCGCGGGCTTCCGGCGGAATCGGGGAAGTCCCGGCCGTTTCACGTGAAACACCGTTCGCCCTTCCCTTCCGCGCGATGCCGCACGGTCATGCCGTTTCACGTGAAACGGTCAGGCCCGCTGGTGTTTCCCGTGGAACCACGGAGCGCGGGCCGTTTCACGGGAAACCACGCTCCGTCGTTTCACGTGAAACAGCGCCTCAGCGACGCCTCAGCCGAAGTCCCAGGAAGGCGAGCCCCAGGCCCGTGAGCGCCATCCCCGCGCCCAGCGGCAGGACCCGTTCGACCCGGGTCGACGGAGCTTCGAGGGCGTAGGGACTGGTTGCCGGGGCCGGGCCGGCCACCGCGTCAGCATGGTCGGGGTCCTGCTCGGGGGTGGGGGAGGGCGCCGGCCGATGCGGAGCGGGTGCGGGCGCAGGCGCAGGCGCGGCGGCGAGGCCGCGGGGGCGCGCGGGAGACGGCCGGGCCGCCTCGGCAGCGGCCGGGCCGGAGTCCGACGCGGCCGGGGGCGCGGCGTCGTCCGGCGTCGGAGCGGGTCGGCCTGGCGGCAGCTGGACGGGGGCGGCGACGGGAGCGCTGGGGGGAGCGGACGGCATGGCCGGGTCCGCGTCCGCGGAGTCGTCCAGGGCACCGTCGCCGAAGTCCGGAGCGGGGTCGGGACGCCAGGGGAAGCGCGGGTCGAAGGGGCGATGCAGGTGGTGATGCGGTCCGTGAGCGAACGGGCCGCCGAGGTGGTGCGGAAAGCCCGGCAGGATCCCGGAGAAGCCGAGGAGGTCGTCCCGGAAGTCCAGGAAATCGTCGGCGCCGGGGAAGTCCGGCAACCGCGCGGGGGCGCCGGGATGGCCGGGGTACTGCTCTTCCAGGCGCTCGGCGGCCAGCGGGGGATCCGCCGCGTAGTCGTCCAGCGGATCATCGGGACGGGCGGCCGGCGTGGCACGGTGATCGGCGGCCAGCGCGGGACCGGCGATCAGGGAGACGGGCAGGGCGGTGGCGACCACCAGCAGACTTGCGGCCATGCGCGTACGGAATCGTGGAGCGACCACGGTGCCCCTCCCGTGCCGAGCCGTCGAGTGACGTGCCCAGCGTCACACAGCGGTTTGACCGCGGCATCTCGGGCAGGTCGGCCGGGTGACCTGCCGGCACGGGGAGGGGCGGGGGCGTTCAGGAGCCCCGGGGGCGAGGGGCGGCCGGCTCAGACCGTCAGGATGACCTTGCCGACGTGGCCGCTGGCGTCCAGGACGCGGTGCGCCTCGGCGGCCTCCGCCATCGGCAGCGTCCGGTCCACGATCGGACGGACCTGGCCGTTGCCGATCAGCGGCCAGACGTGCTCCCGGACGGCCGCGACGATGGCCGCCTTCTCGCTCACCGGGCGGGCCCGCAGACCGGTGCCGGTGATCGCGGCGCGCTTGGAGATCAGTGCGGCGAGGTTGAGCTCGGCCTTCACTCCGCCCTGGAGCCCGATGATCGCCAGACGGCCGGCGATGGCCAGCGCCTTGACGTTCCGCTGCAGGTACTTGGCGCCGATGATGTCGAGGATGACGTCCGCGCCCTTGCCGTCGGTGGCCTTGCGGATCTCCTGGACGAAGTCCTGCTCGCGGTAGTCGATGAGGATGTCGGCGCCCAACTCGGCGCAGCGGGCCAGCTTTTCGGGGCCGCCGGCGGTGACCGCGACCCGGGCACCGATCGCCTTGGCGAGCTGGATCGCCATGGTGCCGATGCCGCTGGCGCCGCCGTGCACCAGCAGCGTCTCGCCGGGCCGCAGGTGCGCGATCATGAAGACGTTCGACCAGACCGTGCAGGCCACTTCGGGAAGCGAGGCGGCCGTGATGAGGTCGACGCCGGGCGGCAGCGGCATCACCTGGCCGGCCGGGACGGCGACCTTCTCGGCGTACCCGCCGCCGGTGAGCAGTGCGCACACCTCGTCGCCGACCGCCCAGCCGTGCACGCCGGGCCCGACCGCCGCGATCCGCCCCGAGCACTCCAGGCCGGGGTACGGGGAGGCGCCGGACGGCGGGTCGTAGAGGCCCTGGCGCTGCAGCAGGTCCGCGCGGTTCACGGCGCTGGCCGCGACCTCGATCAGGACCTCGCCCTCGGCGGGCTGCGGATCGGGCACTTCGGCCCAGACGAGGGCTTCGGGGCCACCGGGCTCGGGGATGGTGATCGCTCGCATGGGCGCGAGGCTACTCGCCGACCGACCACGGGGCGAAAGGGCGGGGCGCGGGGCGACTCGGCAGGTCACGCCCCAGGCCCCGTTCCGCAGCCCGCTGCTGACCGTCCGTCATTCGTCCGCCGGACGCATCGGGGAGACCCCGGTGCCGGGCAACGTCGGCTTGACGGGCGGCTTTCCGGGGCGGCCGGGCTCCTCCGGCGGGGCGACCCGGACGATGGTGATCAGCCGGTCAGCGGTCTGCAACGGGCTCGCCTGCGGATCGTCGTACGCCAGGAGCCGGTGGCCGCGCAGCACCGAGACGACCAGGTCGTCGGTCTCCCGGACGGACTTGCCGACCTCGGACTTGACCACCGGCCGCTCCACCAGGTCCAGGCCGCTGCCCTGCTGGATCAGGTCCTCCATGACCACGCCGGCGGTGGGGCTGTGCACCGAGAGGCCCAGCAGCCGACCGGCCGCGCTGGCCGAGGTGATCACCGCGTCGGCGCCGGACTGGCGCAGCAGGGGCGCGTTCTCCTCCTCCCGCACCGCGGCGACGATGGTGGCGCGCTTGTTGAGCTGGCGCGCGGTCAACGAGACCAGCACGGCGGTGTCGTCGCGCTGGGTGGCGATGACCACCTGGTGCGCCCGCTGGACCTCGGCCCGCAGCAGGACGTCGCTGCGCGTCGCGTCGCCGGTCACCCCCGCGAACCCCTCGGCCACCGCGGACTCGATCACCTTGGTGCTGGGATCGACGATGACGATGCGGTCCCGGGACAGACCCGTGGCACACAGGGTCTGCACGGCGGACCGGCCCTTGGTCCCGTAGCCGACGATGACGGTGTGGTCGCGCAAGGCGTTTCTCCAGCGTGGTGACGAAAGCAACTGAGCCCATGGACAACGGACTTGTGCAGCGGGCCCGTCGGGGCGATCCCACGGGACAGGACCGGCCGGCCCGGTCCGTCTGCCGTGCGAGGCCGACGACGGTCCCGCTGCCTCTGGACACGACGCTACCGAGAACACCGCGGGCAAGCCCGCCCTCCGGTCCATGACCGGGTGCGGTGACGTCGGCCGAGGCCGCCTCGGGACACTCCGAACGGGACGCAAGGCCGGCCCGATCCCCGAGGATGGTCCTATGTCCTACGCGCGCAACGCCGCAGAGTCAGCCGGTCAAGGAGAGCCGATCCCATGAGGGAAGAACAGCGACCGCCCCGTGGTGCCGCAAGGGTCTCCACCCTCCGTTCGCTCTGGTCGCGTGCGCGCAGCCAGGCCGAGGAGGACACCGAGACCGGCCGGGCCATCGTCATGCCCCTGCAAGGGGTACGGCCACCGCTCCAGCAGGTCATGCGGCGCCTGGTCATGGCGCTCCTGGTCCTGGTGATCACGACGTTCGTCGTGTGGGCGGACGGCGACGGGTACCACGACAACGCCGGCGGGTCCGTCGGTCTCCTCGATTCGGCGTACTACGCCACCGTGACCCTCTCCACCACGGGATACGGCGACATCACGCCGGTCAGCGACAGCGCGCGGCTGACCAACATCCTGGTCATCACGCCACTGCGCGTGCTGTTCCTGATCATCCTGGTCGGCACCACGCTGGAGGTGCTGACCGAACGCACCCGGCATCAGGTCCAGGTCCATCGCTGGAGGTCCCGGCTTCGGAATCACATCGTCGTCATCGGGTACGGCACCAAGGGCCGTCGCACCGCCCAGACCCTGGTGGGCCAAGGTGTGCCCAAGGAGAAGATCGTGGTGGTCGACCCGAAGAAGCAGATGGTGGACATGGCGAGCAGCGACGGGTTCGTGGGCGTACTCGGCGACGCGACCCGTTCCGACACCCTGCGCCAGGCCGAACTGCACCGGGCCACAAAGGTGGTCATCTCCACCCAGCGGGACGAGACCGCCGCCCTGGTGACGCTCACGGCCCGCCAGCTCAACAAGCAGGCCGCGATCGTGGTGGCGGTCCGGGAGGACGAGAACACCCCTCTGCTGAGGCAGAGCGGCGCCGACTCCGTCATCACCAGTTCCAGTTCCGCGGGCCGGCTGCTCGGCATGTCGGTGGCCAGCCCGAGCGCGAGCACCGTCCTGGAGGGCC
This sequence comes from Streptomyces sp. NPDC093097, assembly GCF_044754325.1. Lineage (NCBI taxonomy): Bacteria > Bacillati > Actinomycetota > Actinomycetes > Kitasatosporales > Streptomycetaceae > Streptomyces > Streptomyces sp. NPDC093097. Next base: position 474,266 of record NZ_JBIVOW010000004.1, on the reverse strand, counting down.
TGATGACCTACGGCAGCGGGCTGGACATCGCCGAACGCGCGGTGACGGCGTCCGAGGCGGGGCGGTCCCCACGCGAGTGCAGCGACCTGGTCGTGGCCGTCCTCCGCGGGGGCCGGGTGCTGGACTACACCGAGCCGGAAGTCGCGGAACTCCGGCCCACGGACCGGCTCATCACCATTCAGCGGGCAGTGGCCAACGACCACGACGTCTGAACCCGCGGGGGCCTCACGCGGCGCCTCCGCAGGGGGCTGCGGGATCGTAGGGGGTGCCGGGGGACGGCCGGCCCACCGACCAGCCCGCGGGCCAGGGGAGTTCGAGGAGCTCCACCTCGGTGCCGCGCTCCGCGCCGCGCGGCGGGACGACCGCCATCGCGTCGGCGGCCGCGATCCCGCGCAGCATGGCGGGCCCGTGGAAGCGCAGCGGCGCGGCCATCAGCCCGTACCGGTCGTCGTCGTGGTAGGCGACCGGGACGAGCCGGGTGTCGCGCGGATGCCCCTGGACGGCGGCGGCCAGCGGTACGCGGTACGGCGCGGCGGGGCAGCGGGCGGCGAGCGTGCGGAGCAGCGGTTCGGCGAGGGTGAGCAGGCCGGAGACGGCGGCCAGTGGGTTGCCCGGGAGCCCGACGAGGTACCGGCGCGGTGCGAGGCGGGCCAGCAGCATGGGGTGGCCGGGGCGCACCGCCACGCCGTCCACCAGCAGCTCGGCGCCGAGCTGCTGGAGGGCGGGGTGCACATGGTCGACCGGTCCCGACGCGGTGCCGCCGGTGGTGACGATCAGGTCGGCGGTGGACCCGGCGAGGGCGTCGTGCAGCGCGTCGGCGTCGTCGCCGAGGTGCCGCGGGGCCGGCGCGTCGGCGCCCAGGGCCCGCAGCCAGGGCACCAGCATCGGGCCGAGCGCATCGCGGATCCGGCCGTCCTCGGGCAGTCCGCTGCGCAGCAGTTCGTCGCCGAGGACGAGCACCTCGACGCGGGGCCGGGGATGGACGGACAGCTCGTCGTAGCCGGCCGCCGCGGCCAGGCCGAGGACCGCGGGGGTCACCGGCGTGCCGGCGGGCAGCAGGTGGTCGCCGGTCCGGCACTCCTGGCCGCGCGGGCGGATGTCCTGGCCCGGTGGCACCGGCCGGGGCGCGTACAACCGCGCCCGGCCGTCGGGGAGTTCGAGGACCTCGCCGTGCTCGCTGCGCAGCACCGCGGTGGCGCCGACCGGGATCCGGGCCCCGGTGGCGATGGCGAGGGCATGGCCGTCGGGGAGCGCAGCGGTGGTGGCGTGGCCGGCGAGGATGCCGAGGTCCGGGCCGGTCCCGGCGTCGTCGGCCGGGGTGCCCTCGACGCGCCACGGGCCGGGGCCGGCGACCGCCCAGCCGTCCATCGCCGAGGTGTCGAACGGCGGCAGGTCGGTGAGGGCCGTGAGGGGAGCGGCGAGCGTGCGGCCGAGCGCGTCGACGAGGCCGGCCGTCCCCGGTCCGGGCGGCTCGTGGACGGCGCGTTCGGCGCGCTGCCGGGCCGCGGACCAGGGCGTGGCCCGGTGGCCGGAGGACCGCGTGGCGGGGCCCGGGGGCGGGGCCCCGCCCGGAGCGGTCGCGCCCTGGCCGGTGTCGTCCGCGTTCCGGGGGCCGGCGGGGCGGTCCGGACCGGAGCCACCGGCCGGGGAGGTGTCCGAGCAGCGGGCGGCGGCGCCGCCGGGCGCACCGTGCGGCCGGTCGGCGGCCCCGGAGCGCCGGCCGGCCGGCGCGGTGCCGTTGACCAGCGCGAGCGCGTCGGCGAACTCGTCGCCGTACTCCCCTCCGGTCATTCCGCGGGCTTCGCTTCGTCACCCGAAGCGTGGGAGCCGGCCGCGCGGGCCTCTTCGGCCGCGGCCTCGGCCGCCCAGCGGTCGGCCAGTGCGGCGGCCCGCTGCGCCAGTTCCGTCACGTCGCCGCCCTGCCGGCCCGCCGCGTAGCCGACCAGGAAGGTCGTCAGTGGCGCGGCCGGACGGGCCACGCCGTGTGCCGCGTCCCGCGCGAGGTCGAGAAGTGCCGCCGTGTCGACATCGAGGTCGATGCCCAGTTCGGCCTTGACTGCGGTGATCCATTCGTCCAACACGTGTCCATGCTCCCTGATCCGGGCGCGCGCCGTGCCGAGGTCCTCCCAGGTGTCGCAGTCGAAGGACGCCGCGGACGTGGTGTCCGGGACGCGGGCGAGCGCCAGCGCGGACAGCAGGGGGCGCAGCGGCAGACCGCTCAGGGTGCCGTCGTGGGCGGTGCGCAGCCGGTCCAGTGCGCGGCGCAGCGGGGCCGAACGGTAGGCGGCCACCAGCGGCTGGTCCCGCCCTTCCGCGTCGCGCAGCAGCGCGCCGTCGCAGGGCGAAGTGCCGCCGGCGGCCGCCGCGTCGAGGAGGTCGCGGACGGTCGCGGACGTCAGGAACGGCAGGTCGGCGGAGAGGACCAGCACCATGGGGGCGGTGGTGTGCCGCAGACCAGCGGCCAGTGCGGCGAGCGGGCCGCCGCCGGGCGGGTCCTCAAGGGCCTGGACCACCGGGCGGGCGGTCGGGCGCGCGGGGCCGACGACGACGGTGGCCGCGGCGTCGGGGCAGGCGGCGAGCACCCGGTCCAGCAGGGCGCGGCCGCCGACCGGCAGAGCGGGCTTGTCCGCCCCGCCGAGCCGCCGGGCCGCGCCGCCGGCCAGCACGATCGCGTCATGGTCGGTGTGGTCGCTCACCCCTTGAGTATCGCCGGGACGGCGGGCTCGCACCGCCGCCCCGGCGCCCGGTGCTCACAGCGAGCGCAGCAGCAGCGCGGGCCGCTCCACGCAGTCGGCGACATGGCGCAGGAAGCCGCCGGCGGTGCCGCCGTCGCACACCCGGTGGTCGAAGGTGAACGAGAGCTGGACCACCTGCCGCACCGCCAACTCCCCCTCATGTACCCAGGGTTTGGCGGCTATCCGGCCGACCCCGAGCATCGCCGCCTCGGGGTGGTTGAGGATCGGCGTGGAGCCGTCGACGCCGAAGACGCCGTAGTTGTTCAGCGTGAACGTGCCGTGTGACAGCTCGGCGGGGGACAGCTTCCCCGCGCGCGCGGCGTCGGTGAGCCGGACGATCTCGGCGGACAGCTGCTCCACCGTGCGGTCCTGGGCGTCCCGCACCACCGGCACCACCAGGCCGCGGTCGGTCTGGGCGGCGAAGCCCAGGTGGACGGCGGGCAGCCGGACGATCTCCTGGGCCGCGGTGTCGACGGTGGCGTTGAGCTCGGGGTAGCGGGCCAGCGCGGCGGTGCAGATCCGGGCCAGCAGGGCCAGCAGCGACACCTTGGGGGCGCCGGGGACGTTCATCGACGCGCGGGCGGCGAGGAGTTCGGTGGCGTCGGCGTCCACCCAGCAGGTCGCGTCCGGGATCTCCCGGCGGCTGCGGCTGAACTTCTCGGCCGCGGCACCGCGCAGCCCCTTGAGCGGGATCCGCTCCTCCCCGGGGACGGGCTTCACCGCCGCACCCGTGAGCCGGCCGGCGCCGGCCGGCGCCGCGGCCTGGGCGGACTCCCGTTCGTCCCGCGCCCGGATCGCGGCCTCGACGTCCGTACGGAGGATCAGGCCCTCCCGCCCGCTGCCCCGTATGGCGCGCAGATCCAGGCCGTGCTCCCGGGCGATGCGGCGCACCAGCGGCGAGACGACGGCCACCGTGCGACTGCCGTCGTCCGCCGCGGCGGGGCCGCGGCCGTTCGCCGTGCCGGGGGCGGCCGGCCGGTGCGCGGGGGCGCCCCCCGGGGGCCCGGGCAGGATCCTGCGCCGCCGGGCCGTGGTGTCGCTGGTGCCGTAGCCGACCAGGACGTTCCCCGACCTGGAGTCCGCCGTCCGCGCCTCCTCGGCGTCGGAGCCGGGGGACGCCTGCGGTTCCGGGGCCGGCTCCGCGGCGGCGGCCGGGCCGCCTTCGGCGCCGTTCCCACCGGGGTCGCCCGGGGTCGCCCCGACCGCGACCGTCACCAGGGCCGCGCCGACGGGGACTTCGGCCCCGGCCTCGCCGAAGCGGGCGGTGATCACCCCGCCGTACGGGCACGGCACCTCGACCATCGCCTTGGCGGTCTCGACCTCCACCACCGGCTGGTCGACGGCCACCACTTCGCCGACCTCGACCAACCACTGGACGATCAACGCTTCGGTGAGGCCCTCCCCCAGGTCGGGAAGGGCGAACTCGCGGACCACGGCCATCACGCACCACGCCCTTCGGTCCACCGCGTCTCCCATTGGAGACGGGCGACGGTGTCCAGGATCCGGTCCACACCGGGGAGGTGATGCCGCTCCAGCATGGGCGGCGGGTAGGGGATGTCGAAGCCGGCGACGCGCAGCACCGGCGCCTCCAGGTGGTGGAAGCAGCGCTCGGTGATCCGCGCGGCGATCTCGCCGCCGGGGCCGCCGAAACCGTTGGACTCGTGGACGACGACGGCCCGCCCGGTGCGCCGGACGGACGCGCAGACGGTGTCGTCGTCGAACGGCACCAGCGTGCGCAGATCGACGACTTCCAGCTCCCAGCCCTCGGCGCGGGCGGCCTCGGCGGCCTCCAGGCAGACGGGCAGGGACGGGCCGTAGGTGACGAGGGTGGCGCTGCTGCCGCGGCGGCGGATCTCGGCGCGGCCTATCGGGGCTACCGGGGCGGGCGCCTCCGGTGACCAGTCGGACTTGGTCCAGTAGAGCCGCTTCGGTTCGAGGAAGACGACCGGGTCGTCGGAGGCGATGGCGGCGCGCAGCAGCCCGTAGGCGTCCTCGACGGTCGCGGGGGTGACGACCTGGAGGCCGGGGGTGGCGAGGTAGTACGCCTCGGAGGAGTCGCTGTGGTGCTCGACGCCGCCGATGCCGCCGCCGTAGGGGATGCGGATGGTCAGCGGCATGGCGACCGCGCCGCGGGTGCGGTTGCGCATCCGGGCGACGTGGCTGACCAGTTGCTCGAACGCCGGGTAGGCGAAGGCGTCGAACTGCATCTCGACCACCGGCCGCAGCCCGTACATCGCCATGCCGACGGCGGCCCCCAGGATGCCGGCCTCGGCGAGGGGGGTGTCGGTGCAGCGGTCCTCCCCGAACTCCTTGGTCAGGCCGTCGGTGACCCGGAAGACGCCGCCCAGGGCGCCGACGTCCTCGCCCATCACGTGGACGGTGGGGTCCTCGGCCATGGCGTCGCGCAGCGCGCGGGTCAGTGCCTGCGCCATGGTGGCCGGTTTGCGCGCGGGCGGCGCGGCGGTGGTCGTCATGGCCTGGCCTCCTGGGCTGGCGTCGCGGTGCCGGTCTCAAGGTGCCCTTCGGCCTCGGCGTCCAGCTCGGCGCGCAACTGGGCCGCCTGATCGCGCAGTTGGCCGGTCTGGCGGGTGAAGACGTGGTCGAAGAGGTCCATCGGGTCCAGCGGGGGGTCGGTGTGCATCCGCTCCCGAAGGGCGGCGGCGAGCTGCTCGGCACCGTCCCGGGTGGCGGTGGCGAACTCCTCGGTGAGCAGGCCGCGGTCGGCCAACTCGCGCTCCAGAAGGGCTATCGGGTCGTGCGCCCGCCAGGCCTCGACCTCGGTGTCGGTGCGGTAGCGGGTGGCGTCGTCGGCGTTGGTGTGGGCGTCGACGCGGTAGGTGACGGCCTCAACGAGGGTGGGGCCGCCGCCCTCGCGGGCCCGCCGCACCGCGGCGGTGAGGACCTCGTGCATCGCGGGGGCGTCGTTGCCGTCGACCAGGCGGCCGGGCATGCCGTAGCCGACCGCCTTGTGGGCGAGGGACGGCGCGGCGGTCTGCTTGGCCAGCGGCACGGAGATCGCGAAGCCGTTGTTCTGCACGAGGAAAACGACCGGGGCCTGCCAGACGGCGGCGAAGTTGAGCGCCTCGTGGAAGTCGCCCTCGCTCGTGCCGCCGTCGCCGACCATCGCCAGGGCGACCACGTCGTCGCCCTTGAGGCGGGCCGCGTGCGCCAGACCCACGGCGTGCGGGAGCTGGGTGGCGAGCGGGGTGCACAGGGGGGCGATGCGGTGCTCGTACGGGTCGTAGCCGGTGTGCCAGTCGCCCCGCAGGAGGGTCAGCGCCTGGACGGGATCGAGGCCGCGGGCGACGGCGGCGAGGGTGTCGCGGTAGCTGGGGAAGAGCCAGTCCCGCTCCTCCAGGGCAAGGGCCGCGGCGACCTCGCACGCCTCCTGGCCCGTGGTGGAGGGGTAGACCGCCAGGCGGCCCTGGCGGGTCAGGGCGGTGGCCTGGGTGTTGTACCGGCGGCCGCGCACCAGCTCGGTGTAGAGCCGCTTCAGCAGCTGCGGATCGAGCCCGGCGGCGGCGTCCGTGCCCAGGAGGCGGTACGGCTCGGCGTCCGGCAGGAGGGGCGCGGGATCGACGCGCGGCCGCCAGGCGGGCGGCGGGCCGGCCAGGTCACTGGTGTGCCTGCTGCTGCCGGGCTGCTCAAGGACCGTCATGACGGGCACCTCCTCGTCATCGAAGGGGTGGCGCGATGCGCCTCATGAAGGGGGGTGGGCGGGAGAGGACCTCCCAGCGGTGGCCGGGGGAGGTCGGGCAGGACCAAAGTCGGGCCGGTCGGCCCTTCCCTACCGATTGTTCGGTCGCTGATGCATTTTGGCTACAGGCGGATCCAGCCTGTGGACAAACGGTTCTCCACAGCTTGTGATGAAGGCAGGGAGTCCACAAAGGGGAGGCGGGACGGCATGTCGGACGAACAGATGGCCAATCCAGGCGGACAGTCCCCGGCGGCCCCCGCCCCGCCCCCGCCGGCCGCACGCCCCCTCGACACCGTCGACCACGCCATCCTCCGGCTGTTGCGGACCGACGGCCGGGCCTCGATACGCTCCGTCGCCGAGCAGGTGCACGTCTCCCGAGCGAACGCCTACGCGCGGATCAACCGGCTGCTCGACGACGGCGTCATACGCGGCTTCAGCGCCCGCGTCGACCAGGAAAGGGCAGGCCAGGGCGCTTCCGCCTACATCACGTTGAAGATCGTGCAGAACTCCTGGCGGACCGTGCGCAGACAACTCACCGCGCTGCCCGGAGCCGCCCACATCGCGCTGGTCAGCGGGGACTTCGACGTACTGCTCCTGGTCCACACCAAGGACAACCGGGAGCTGCGCGAGCTGGTCCTGACCCGGATCCAGTCGATACCGGAGGTGCTGAGCACCCGCACGCTGCTGGTCTTCGAGGAGACGGACCTGGGGCTGGAGGAGGAGGGCGGGGGGTGAGGGGCGCGGGGCGGCGGAGCCCCCGTCGCCCGGGGCCGGGGCCCGGCCGGGACGATCCGCAAAGCCGGGGCGGGGCCCCGGCAGACGGCCCGCTCAGACCTTGCGCAGCCCCGCGAACGCCGTCCGCACCACGGCCTCCGCGACCTCGTCGCGGCTCGCGGCGCCGCCCCGGCCCGGCCGGTACCACTCCACGATCGAGTTGATCATTCCGAAGAGCAGGCGGGTGGCCAACCGGACGTCCACGTCGTCCCGGAGGTCGCCGTCGGCGGCGGCCTCCTTCAGCAGCGCGGCGACCCGCTGGTCGAACTCGCGACGGCGCTCCATGGCCCACCGCTCGGTGTCGGTGTTCCCGCGCACCCGCAACAGCAGCGTCACATAGGGCAGTTCGTCCATCAGCACCTCGGCCTCCCGCCGGGTGACGTACTCCAGCCGCTCGATCGCCCGCCCCTCCTGGGCGCCCGCCTCCGCCAGCACGCCGAACAGCCCGTCCAGGGCACGGCTTATCGCGCGGCGGAGCAGTTCCTCCTTGCTGCGCACGTGGTGGTAGATCGACGACTTGGAGATGCCGGCCGCCTTGGAGAGGTGCTCCATGGACGTGCCGTCGTAGCCGCGCTCGATGAACACCTCGACGGAGACCGCGAGCAGCGAATCGGGTGTGTAGGCGTCGCGCTTGGCCATGGTCATGATTAGAGCACCCATTCCTCGAGGTCCGCACGGCGCCGCAGCGCCCAGGACGGTACGTAGCGTCCCCCGGCATTCTGGTGGTGCAGGGAGTCCAGCAGATCCCGGACCCAGAAGGCACCGAGTCGTTCGGCCCATTCCATGGGGCCGCCGGGGTAGTTCACCCCGAGCCGCATGGCCGTGTCGATGTCCTCGGGGGTCGCGACGCCCCGGGCCGCGGCGTCCACCGCGAAGTCGACGATCATCGCGACCGTACGGGCCACGATCATGCCGGGGACGTCGTCGATGACGCTGACCTGCTTGCCGAGCGCCTGGAAGAGGCCGACGGCCTCGGCGAGATCCGCCTGGGAGGCGGCCGCCGAGGGGGCGAGGGCGATCCGGGTCGCGGCCCGGTAGTCGAGCGAGAGGTCGAAGCGGATGGCGGCGCCGTCCACCCGGGTCGTGGCCGGGTTGCCGTTGGTCAGCGCCAGACGGGCGCCGCCGGGCAGCCGGATGAAGCCCTCGGACTCCCCCGGTGTGCGGTCGCGGGTGACCTCGATGCCGGCCTCCTCGATCAGCTCGCGCAGCACCGCGGCGGGGCCGGGGAGCTCGGCGTGCACGGCCACCGAGGAGGGGGCGGGGCAGGGCCCGGCGGTGCTCGGCTCGGGCCGCTGGGCCCCCTCCGCGTAGTCGAACCAGCCGCGTCCCGTCTTGCGGCCGTGCAGGCCGGACTCCACCAGCCGGCGCTGCGCCAGGGAGGGCGTGAACTTCGGGTCCTGGAAGAAGGCGGTCCACACCGAGTGGGTGACCGCTTCGTTCACGTCCTGCCCGATGAGGTCGGTGAGTTCGAACGGGCCCATCCGGAAGCCGCCGCCCTCGCGCAGGACGGCGTCGAGGGTGGCGGGGTCGGCGGCCCGCTCCTCGTAGAGGCGCAGGGCCTCGGCGTAGAAGGGGCGGGCGAGGCGGTTGACGATGAAGCCGGGGGTGTCTGCGCAGCGGACGGGGGTCTTGCCCCAGGCCGCGGCGGTGTCGTGGGCGGTGGCCGCGGCGGCCTCGTCGGTCGTGAAGCCGCTCACGATCTCGACCAGCGGGAGCAGCGGCGCGGGGTTGAAGAAGTGCATGCCCACGCAGCGGCCCGGATGCCGGAGTCCGCCCGCGACCGCGGTCACGGACAGGGAGGAGGTGTTGGTGGCCAGGAGGCAGTCCGCCCGGACGACGTCCTCCAGGGAGCCGAACAGCGCCTGTTTGGCGGGGAGTTGCTCCAGGATCGCCTCGATGACCAGTGCGGCGTCGGCGAGCTCGGTGAGTTCTTCGGCGGGGGAGAGGCGGGCGCGGGCGGCGTCCCGTTCGACCGCCGGGATCCGGCCTTTCTCCACCAGCCGGTCCAGCCGCCGCACGAGGGCCTCGGCGGCCTGCCCGGCGCGGCCCGGGGCGCTGTCGTAGAGCCGTACGCGGTGGCCGGCGACGAGCGCCACCTGCGCGATTCCCTGTCCCATGGTGCCGGCGCCCACCACTGCCACGGTGGTGTCGATGCCGATTGCGGTCATGGCAGCTGATCCTCCCCGAGCGGGTTTTCCACAGGTTGACCGACCCCCCTTGCCCCGACCGATCGTTCGGTTACTCTAACTCTGTTGCCGTGTCACTCCCAGCCCCCATCCACTTTCCGCGCAGTCGACGAGGAGTTGGTCATCGATGACCGCCGAAATGACCGCACCGCAGTTGATCGAGAAGCACCGCCCGACCCTCGACAAGGCGCTGGAAGCGATCCGCACCCGCGCGTACTGGTCCCCGCACCCCGAGCACCCCAAGGCCTACGGGGAGAACGCCGCACAGGACGGCCTGGCCGCCTTCGAGGCGCTGCGCGGCGCCCGATTCGCACTCGACCAGCCCGGCACGGACGACTGGGCGGGCGAGGAAGTCTCGCCCTACGGCCCCGAGTTGGGCATCAGCTATCCGCACCCGGACGTCTCGGTGCTGCTGCCGGCCATGCAGGCCGCGATCCCCGCGTGGCGGGACGCCGGGCCGGAGGCACGCGCCGCGGTGTGCCTGGAGATCCTGGCGCGGATCAGCGCCCGCACCCATGAGTTCGCCCAGGCGGTGATGCACACCAGCGGGCAGGCGTTCATGATGGCGTTCCAGGCCGGCGGCCCGCACGCCCAGGACCGCGGCCTGGAGGCGGTGGCCTACGCCTACGAGGAGCAGACCCGCACCCCGCGCCAGGCGGCGTGGAGCAAGCCGCAGGGCAAGCGGGATCCGCTGGAGCTCGCCAAGTCCTTCACCGCCGTGCCGCGCGGCGTGGCCCTGGTGATCGGCTGCAACACCTTCCCGACGTGGAACGGCTACCCCGGCCTGTTCGCCTCGCTGGCCACCGGCAATCCGGTCCTGGTCAAGCCGCATCCGCGGGCCGTGCTGCCGCTGGCGCTGACGGTCCGGGTGGCCCGGGAGGTGCTCACCGAAGCCGGTTTCCCCGCCAACCTGGTGTGCCTGGCGGTGGACAAGCCGGGCGAGGGGCTCGCCAAGACGCTGGCGGTCCGGCCCGAGGTCCGGATCATCGACTACACCGGCTCGACCGCCTTCGGCGACTGGCTGGAGGCGCACGCCCGCCAGGCGCAGGTCTACACCGAGAAGGCCGGCGTCAACACCGTGGTCATCGAGTCCACGGACAACTACAAGGGCATGCTCAGCAACCTCGCCTTCTCGCTGTCGCTCTACAGCGGCCAGATGTGCACCACTCCGCAGAACCTCCTGATCCCCCGGGACGGCATCGACACGGACGCGGGCCCGAAGTCGTACGACGAGGTCGTCAGCGATCTGGCGGGCGCGGTCAGCGGTCTGCTGGGCGATGACGCGCGGGCCAACGCGCTGCTCGGGGCGATCGTCAATCCGCAGGTCAAGGAGCGGATCGAGGAGGCGTCCGGGCTCGGCGAGGTGGCGCTGGCCTCCCGCACGGTGGAGAACCCGGAGTTCCCGGGGGCCACGGTCCGCACGCCGGTGATCGTCAAGCTGGACGGTGCCAAGCCCGACTCCGAGGCGGCGTATCTGTCGGAGTGCTTCGGCCCGGTGGCCTTCGCAGTGGCGGTCGACTCCGCCGCCGACGCGGTGGCGCTGCTGCGTCGCACGGTCCGCGAGAAGGGCGCCATGACGGTCGGCGCGTACACCACCTCGGCCGAGGTGGAGCGGCTGGTCGAGGACGCCTGCCTGACGGAGTGCGCCCAGCTGTCGCTGAACCTGACCGGTGGCGTGTATGTGAACCAGACCGCGGCGTTCTCCGACTTCCACGGCTCGGGCGGCAACCCGGCGGCCAACGCGGCCCTGTGTGACGGCGCGTTCGTGGCCAACCGCTTCCGGACGGTGGAAGTGCGGCGGGAGGCGTGAGACCAGGGGCCCGGACGGCGGTCCGGGCCCCGTATCCCCGTCGGCCGGGGCGGAGGTGGGGGACTGAGCGTCAGAGGTCCTGGATCTGCGCGTGACGCGAGATCCAGGCGTGCATCGCGATGGCCGCGGCGGCCCCGGCGTTGATGGAGCGGGTCGATCCGAACTGGGCGATCGAGCAGACCCGGGAGGCGTGCTCGCGGGCCTGCTCGGTCAGTCCCGGCCCCTCCTGCCCGAAGAGCAGCACACAGCGGCGCGGCAGCGCGGTGGTCTCCAGGGGCACGGAGCCGGGGAGGTTGTCGATCCCGATGATCGGCAGCTCCTCCTCGGCGGCCCACGCGGTCAGCGACGCGGTGTCCGGGTGGTGACGGACGTGCTGGTAGCGGTCGGTGACCATGGCGCCGCGGCGGTTCCAGCGGCGCTGCCCGACGATGTGGATCTCCTTGGCGAGGAAGGCGTTGGCGGTGCGCACGACGGAGCCGATGTTGAAGTCGTGGCTCCAGTTCTCGACGGCCACGTGGAAGTCGTGGCGGCGGGTGTCGAGGTCGGCGACGATCGCCTCCCGCGTCCAGTAGCGGTAGTGGTCGACGACGTTGCGGCGATCGCCGTGGGCGAGCAGCTCGGGGTCGTAGCGGCCGTCCTGCGGCCAGGGCTGCGGGTGCGGTCCGACGCCGATCTTGGGCCCGTACCCGTCGTCGTACTGGAGGGGCTCGGCGGGGGCGGTTTTCTCGCTGCTCACCCCACGAGCGTATGGCCCCCGTCCTCGGAACGGGCAGCGGCCTCGGCCCCACCGCTGCCGGACGCCGCGTCCGGGCCGTGGCCGCCGGTCCGCGGGAACAGCCGTCCGCGCAGGTGGGAGAGCCTGCCGCCGAACCAGATCAGGAGGCCGGTCGGCAGGAAGACGGCATCGGCGGTGATCATCGCCAGGGAGAAGAAGGGCAGACCCAGCAGGAACGCGATCGAGAGGTGCTCGCAGATCATGACGACCAGCAGCGCGTTCTTCAGGCGCCGGTTGGCCAGGGTGAACGGGAAGGCGACCTGGCAGATCACGGTCCCGTAGGTGAGCAGCATGATCACCAGCCCGTTGCCGGCGAGCAGATGGGACAGCCCCGGCCAGGGGGAGAAGTAGTCCAGGTGCATCGGGTAGAAGACGGCGGTGCCGTCCTGCCAGCGCGAACCCTGGATCTTGTACCAGCCGGCGGTCGCGTAGACCAGGCAGACCTCGACCATGATCACCAACAGGGCGGCGTTGTGCGCCAGTTTGGCGAGGGTGTCGAGGACGATCCGGGGCTCCCCGGGGGCGTACCGCCCCACCGCCCACCACAGACCGTGCGTCGCCCACAGTCCCCACAGGGCCAGACTCCAGCCGAAGTGCGGGAACGGGCCGTGCCCGAACCAGGTGAGCCCGGGAGCGCCCGCCAGCTGGGCCGCCGCGAGGGCGAGGCCGAGGACCACCCACAGGACGATGCCGGCCACGTCGCGGGGTGCGCCCCCGGTGTCCGGTGCGGCGGCCGCCGTCCGCCGGACGCGGCGGGCGTCCAGCGACCACACCTGTCCGCAGCGGGTCAGCACGAGGTACATCGACATCAGATGGATGACGTTGTCGCCGCCGTCCCCGATGAAGACGCTGCGGTTCTGCAACGAGAGCACGCCGACCATGAACAGCACCGACATGGTGCGGGTGCGCCAGCCGAGCATCAGCAGCGCGCCGGCCACGATGGCGAGCAGGTAGACGCACTCGAACCAGCCGCGGCTGTCGGACCACAGCAGGACGGAGAAGCCGTGGTTGCTGTTGAGCAACTGGCGCACCATGCCGAAGTCCCACGGGCCGGTGGGCCCGTAGAGCTGCTGCCGGTACGGCCATTCCCGCAGCAGGAACAGCAGCCAGGTGGCCGCGAAGCCGATGCGGATGACGGCGGACTGGTACGGGGCCCGCGCCCGGTCGGTGACCCAGGCGAAGCCGCGGCCGATGACGCGCTCGATGCGGGTCTCCTGATAGGCGGCGGGGGCCTCGGTGGGGGCTCCTGGGGCCTGCGGGGCGATGTGCGGCTGCTGCGGCGTCGGTGACGTCACTTGTTCGTCGCCCCCTCGGGAAGGTCGCTCGCGGTGATCTGCCACCAGGGCAGGACGCGGTAGACGGGCTTGTCGCTGATCTTCTCGGCGCTCCACGGGGGCGGGAGGACGGCGGTGGTGCGCGAGCGGATCTGGATCTGCTCGATCCGCTCACCGCCCCTGGTCCACTCGCCGGACATCCGGAGCATCACGATCCGCCGGAGGTAGCGCGCGAACATCTCGCCGCGCTCGCCGGTCGGCCGGTTCTGCGCGTCGAGGGTGCTGGAGAACAGCTCCCAGCCGCGGCGCAGTTGGTTCTGCTGGCTGTGGCTGGGCAGCGGGTTGTGGAGGATGGCCTGTCCGTCGCGGGCGGTCAGATCGGTCCAGCCGGTGGTCCGCACCGTTCCGCCCTGGGCGCGCAGCTGGGCGCGGACCTGGACGTCGGTGTTCTGCTGGAGGGGGTTGGGGGCGAACAGCTTCCAGTTCTGTTCGTACTCGGGGTAGACGTAGTCGCTGATCAGCCCGGCCTGCTGCTTGCTGAGCGTGTTCGCCGGGGCGACGTGGAGGAACATCATCGCGAGGTGGATCAGGACGGCGACCGCGATACCGCTGGCCGCCGTTCCTATGACGATCCGCGAGGGCAGCGTCAGCGTGACCAGTGGCCGCGATTCGTCCTCATGTGCCCGCATTCCCGCCCCGTTCCCCGTCCTCGTACGGCCGACCCCGCCCCGGAACGGTACCTAGGCAGCCGCCCCCGGCACATCCTCTCCCAGTTATCCACAGGCTTGACACCCGCGCCCCGCCCACCCACCATTGAACCGAACGATCGGTCGGTCGGGAGGAGGGGGCACCACATGACGACGATCGCGCCGCAGGACACGGGCCACGAAGCCCTGTTCGACGCCACCATCGCCGCGGACGAGCGGATCGAGCCACGGGACTGGATGCCGGACGACTACCGCGCCTCACTGGTGCGCCAGATCGCCCAGCACGCCCACTCCGAGATCATCGGAATGCAGCCGGAAGCCAACTGGATCACCAGAGCTCCGTCGCTGCGCCGCAAAGCGATCCTGATGGCCAAGGTGCAGGACGAAGCCGGCCACGGCCTGTACCTCTACAGCGCCGCCGAAACCCTCGGCGCCGGCCGCGACGAGCTGCTCGACAAGCTCCACACCGGCCGCCAGAAGTACTCCTCGATCTTCAATTACCCCACCCTGACCTGGGCCGACGTCGGCGCCATCGGCTGGCTCGTGGACGGTGCCGCGATCACCAACCAAGTCCCGCTGTGCCGCTGCTCCTACGGCCCCTACGCCCGCGCCATGGTCCGCGTCTGCAAGGAGGAGTCCTTCCACCAGCGCCAGGGGTACGAGCTCCTGCTCGCCCTCAGCCGCGGCACCGAGGCCCAGCACGCGATGGCCCAGGACGCCGTCGACCGCTGGTGGTGGCCCTCCCTGATGATGTTCGGCCCGCCCGACGGGGAATCCGCCCACTCCGCGCAGTCCATGGCCTGGAAGATCAAGCGGCACTCCAACGACGAACTGCGCCAGCGCTTCGTGGACATCTGCGTCCCCCAGGCCGAGGCCCTCGGACTGACCCTGCCCGACCCCGACCTCAGGTGGAACGAGGAGCGGGAGCACTGGGACTTCGGCCCCATCGACTGGTCCGAATTCCGCGAGGTCCTCAAGGGCAACGGCCCCTGCAACGCCGAGCGGATCGGCCGCCGCCGCCGCGCCCACGAGGACGGCGCCTGGGTGCGCGAAGCCGCCGCGGCCCACGCCGCCAAGCACGCCACCCGCACGCCCCGCACCGGCACCCATCAGGAAGAGGCGGCCCGATGACGACACCGCGCCCCGCGAAGGCCCCGGCCACGGCTGAGACCGCCGCCGCCGGCCCCGCCGACTGGCCCCTGTGGGAGGTCTTCGTCCGCAGCCGCCGCGGCCTGTCCCACACCCACGCCGGCAGCCTGCACGCCCCCGACGCCCAGATGGCCCTGCGCAACGCCCGCGACCTCTACACCCGCCGCTCCGAAGGCGTCTCCATCTGGGTGGTCCCCTCCGCCCAGGTCACCGCCTCCTCCCCGGACGAGAAGGACTCCTTCTTCGAACCGGCCGGCGACAAGCCCTACCGCCACCCGACCTTCTACGAGATCCCGGAGGGGGTGCACCACCTGTGACACCGCTCACCGCCACCCCCGCCCTGCCCCTCGGGGACGACGCGCTGATCCTCTCCCACCGCCTCGGCGAATGGGCCGGCAACGCCCCCGTCCTGGAAGAGGAGGTCGCCCTCGCCAACATCGCCCTGGACCTCCTCGGCCAGGCCCGGATCCTGCTCTCCCTCGCCGGCGACGAGGACGAGCTGGCCTACCTCCGCGAGGAACGCCAGTTCCGCAACCTCCAGCTCGTCGAGCAGCCCAACGGCGACTTCGCCCACACCATCGCCCGCCAGCTCTACTTCTCCACCTACCAGGAGCTGCTCTACGGCCATCTCGCCACCACCGAGGGCGAGTTGGCGCCACTGGCCGCGAAGGCCGTCAAGGAGACCGCCTACCACCGCGACCACGCCACCCAGTGGACCGAGCGCCTCGGCGACGGCACCGACGAGAGCCGCACCCGGATGCAGCGCGCCCTGAACGCCCTGTGGCGGTACACCGGCGAGCTCTTCGACCCCGTCGAAGGACTGGAGCACCTCCCCTGGCAGCCACTCCGCGACGAGTGGACCGCCCGCATCACCGCCACCCTGGAGCGCGCCACCCTCAGCGTTCCCGAAGGCCCCCAGCACGGTGCCTGGACCGCCGGCGGCGGACGCCAGGGACTGCACACCGAGCCTTTCGGCCGGCTGCTCGCCGAAATGCAGCACCTCCACCGCAGCCACCCGGGGGCGGCATGGTGACGCCGACCGCCCTGGAAGCGGAACTGCTGGCGCTCGCCGGCTCCGTTCCCGACCCCGAGCTGCCCGTCCTCACCCTCGCCGAGCTCGGCGTCCTGCGCGGCGTACGGCTCGCCGCGCCCGATCGCGTCGAGGTGTCCCTCACCCCCACCTACACCGGCTGCCCCGCCGTCGAAGCGATGTCCGCCGACATAGAACGCGTCCTCCACGACCACGGCATACCCCAGGTCGAGGTCCGCACCGTCCTCAGCCCGCCGTGGACGACCGACGCCATCACCGACGAAGGCCGCCGGAAGCTGGCCGAGTTCGGCATCGCTCCGCCCCGCCCCACCGGGCCGGCCGGCGGCCCCGTCACCGTCGACCTCACCATCCGCTGCCCGCACTGCGGCTCCACGGACACCACCCTGCTCAGCCGGTTCTCCTCCACGGCATGCAAGGCACTGCGCCGCTGCGAGTCCTGCCGCGAACCCTTCGACCACTTCAAGGAGTTGTGATGTTCCACCCGCTCCGCGTGCGGGAGATCGAGCGGCTCACGGACGACGCGGTGGCCGTCACCTTCACGGTCCCGCGCGAACTCCGCACGGCCTTCCGGCACACCCCCGGGCAGCACATCGCACTGCGCAGGACGGTCGACGGCCAGGAGATCCGCCGTACGTACTCGATCTGCACCCCCGCCACCGACGACCCCGTCCTGCGCGTGGGCATCCGCCTGGTCGAGGACGGCGCGTTCTCCACCTACGCCCTCAAGGAACTCGCCGTCGGCGACACCGTGGACGTCATGGCCCCGGCCGGCCGCTTCACCCTCGCCCCGCGCCCCGGTCAGTTCGTGGGCATCGTCGGCGGCAGCGGCATCACCCCGGTGCTGTCCATCGTCTCCACCCTGCTCGCCCGCGAACCGGACGCCCGCTTCTGCCTGATCCGCAGCGACCGCACCACGGCCTCCACGATGTTCCTGGAGGAGGTGGCCGACCTCAAAGACCGCTATCCCGAGCGCTTCCAGCTGGTCCCCGTCCTCTCCCGCGAGGAGCGGCAGACCGGCCTGCCCACCGGACGCCTCGACCAGGAGCGCCTCCGCACCCTGCTGCCCGCGCTCCTCCAGCCCGACACCGTCGACGGCTGGTTCCTGTGCGGCCCCTTCGGGCTCGTCCAGGGCGCCGAACGGGCCCTGCGCGCCCTCGGCGTACCGCGCACCCGGATCCACGAGGAGATCTTCCACATAACCAACGGCGCAGCGGCCCCCGTCCCCGCCGCCGCCACGCCCGCGCACAGCACGGTGACCGCCACCCTCGACGGCCGCTCCGGCAGCTGGCCGGTCCACGACGGCGAATCGCTCCTGGAAGCCGTGCTCCGCAACCGCCCGGACGCCCCCTACGCCTGCAAGGGCGGCGTCTGCGGCACCTGCCGCGCCTTCCTGGTCTCCGGCGACATCCGCATGGACCGCAACTTCGCCCTGGAGTCCGAGGAGGTCGACTCCGGCTACGTACTGGCCTGTCAGTCCCACCCCACCACCGAACAGGTCGAGCTGGACTTCGACCGCTGAGCACCCGCCGCCGTCCGCGTCATTCCCAATTCCCGCGCCATGCCCTACCTTGACGGACCGTCAGATTCACCGTCGGACACCGGTGGCACGCAGGAGGACGGACCCAGTGGACTTCACCTTCACCGAGGAGCAGCAGGCCGCCGCCGAAGCGGCACAAGCCGTCTTCTCCGATGTCAGCCCGGACGGCGTCCCCAGCCCGGCACTCACCCACGGCCCCGTCGCCGACGACTTCGACCGCCCCCTGTGGCGCACGCTCGCCGGCGCCGACCTGCTCGGCCTGCCCATCGCAGCCGAGCACGGCGGCGCGGGCCTCGACCCGATCGCCCTCTGCCTGGTCCTGCGCGCTTCAGCCCAGGCCCTCGCCCGGGTGCCCCTCCTGGAGTCCTACGCCGCCGCCCACACCCTCCAGAAGCACGCCCCCGCCGACCTCCGAGCCGAGGTACTGCCGCAGATCGCCACCGGCGACCTCGTCATCACCGCCGCCTCCGGCGGCCGCACCGGCCACGACCCGGCCGAACGCGCCGTCACCGCCCGCCAGAACGGCACCACCTGGACCCTCGACGGCACCCAGACCGCCGTCCCCTGGGCCGCCACCGCCGACCGGATCCTGCTGCCGGCCCGCACCCCCGACGGCCGCACCGTCCTCGCACTCGTCCCCCGGTCCCGCCCCGGCGTCACCCTGCACGACCAGACGTCCACCAACGGCGAGCGCTACGCCGAGGTCCACCTCGACTCCGTACCCGCCGACGCCCGGGAAACGCTCACCGACCCGGCCGCCTGGGAGACCCTGCGCGACCTGCTCACCACCGGCACCTGCGCCCTCGCCCTCGGCCTCGGCGAACGCGTCCTCGCCATGACCGGCGACTACACCGGGAAACGCGAGCAGTTCGGCTTCCCGCTGGCCACCTTCCAGGCCGTCGCCGTCCAGGCCGCCGACCGCTTCATCGACCTGCGCGCCATGGAAGCCACGCTCTGGCAGGCCGCCTGGCGCCTCACCACCGGCGCGGCGGGCGCCCTGCCGCCCGCCGGGGACATCGCGGTCGCCAAGATCTGGGCCGCCGAGGGCGTCCGCCGCACGGTCCAGACCGCCCAGCACCTGCACGGCGGCTTCGGCGCCGACACCGACTACCCGCTGCACCGCTACCACGCCTGGGCCAAGCAGCTCGAACTCTCCCTGGGCCCCGCCGCCGCCCATGAGGAGGCCCTCGGCGAACTCCTCGCCGCACACTCCCTGAGCTGAGCCCCCGACGGCCGGAAACGAGGCCGGGCACGGCGCCCGGGAGCGGCGCTCCGCCGGACGGTCTAGACGACCGTCCCCGCGCCGCCCTTGCCGTCCGACACCGGACGCCCGGCCGCCTCCCACGCCTGCATGCCACCCGCGACGTTCACCGCGTCGAGGCCCTGCTGGACCAGGTACTGCGTCACCTGGGCCGACCGACCGCCAGACCGGCACAGCACAAAGATCTCGCCATTCTCGGGCGCAGTTTCCGTCAACTCCCCGTAGCGGGAGACGAATTCGCTCATCGGGATGTGCAGCGCGCCCTCGGCGTGCCCAGCAGCCCACTCGTCGTCCTCACGGACATCCAGAAGGAAGGCCCCCGGCGTGAGGGCGTCGACACCGACCGTGGGCACAGAACCAAATTGCATACTTCCGACGCTACCCGACCAGCTGAGCAAGGTATGCCTCGCGCTCCCGGACGTCGGCCAGCAGCTTCTCGGCGATCTCGTCGAGCAGGCCGTCCGGATCGTCCGGCGCCATCTTGATCATCGCGCCGATCGCGCCGCCTTCCAGCTCCGTGACCATCGACGCCAGCATCTCCTTGCGCGCGGCCAGCCACTCCAGCCGCGCATAGAGCTCCTCGCTCTCGCTCGGCTGCCGCTCGGCGGGCGCCGGCCCCGCCTCCCACTCCCGGACCAGCTCCAGCAGCAACGCTTCGTCGCCCCGCCCGTACGCGGCGTTGACCCGCGCGATGAACCCGTCCCGCCGGGCCCGCTCCGCGTCGTCCCGCGCCAGGTCCGGATGCGCCCGGCGCACCAGGTCGCGGTAGATCCTGCGGGCCTCCTCGCTGGGCCGCACCTTCGTCGGCGGCTGCACCGGCTGGTCCGTGAGCATCGCCTGCGCCTCGGGGAACAACCCCTCCGACCCGAGCCAGCCGTGGAACAGCTCCTCCACATTCGGCATCGGCAGCACCGACGCCCGCGCCTCGCGGGCCTTGCGGATGTCCTCCGGGTCGCCGGTACGCGCCGCCACGGCCTCGGCGATCTGCGCGTCCAACTCGTCCAGCCACGCGTACATGGGGCCGAGCCGCTGGTGGTGCAGCCGGGAGAAGTTCTCCACCTCCACCCGGAAGGTCTCCACCGCGATCTCGAACTCGATCAGGGCCTGCTCGGCCGCCAGCACGGCCTTCGCCAGCCGCCGGGTCGCCTCCTCCTCGCGGGTCCCGCCGCCGTCGCCCGCGTCCTGCCGGCTCCCCTCCGGGGCCGGGGCGTCCCCGCCGCTCTGCTCCGCGCCCGGCGCCTCCCCGCGGGCGTCCGCCGCCCGCGGTTCGGCCGGGGCGCCGGGTGCCCCCGGTACGTCCGGTCGGTCCTGGCCGTCCTGCGCGTTCTCCGCGTGCGAGTTCGTCACCTGGTCAGCGTACGGCCCCGCCGACTCCGGGCATCGGGGCGGACCTGGGGCTCGGGTGAGGCGGGAGGGACGCGGGCGGGGTGGGAGCGGGGTGGGGTGGGAGCGGGGTGGGGTGGGAGGAGACAGGCCGGGAGGCCGGATGGGTGGAGTCGGCTCGGGGCACGGTGGGGGCGGGGCAGGGGGAGACAGGCCGGAGGCCAGGCGGGGGTGGAGTCGGCTCAGGGCACGGTGGGGGCAGGGTTGGCGGGAGTGGCAGCGACGCGCAAACCTCACGTCCTCGGGGGGGGCCTCCCCCCGCCCCACCCCACCCTCTCCCCTCATTCCAGATCCCCGGCAGCCCTCACACCCCCATCTCCGCGGCAATGCGCCCGCTGCGTATCGCCGCGGCCAGGTCCGCGTGATCCGCTTCCGTGCGCTCCGCGTAGGCCACCGCGAAGGTCGCTATCGCCTCGTCGAGCGCCTCCCCTTTCCCGCAGTAGCCGGCCACCACGCGCGGGTCGGCGCTGTGCGCGTGGGCGCGGGCCAGGAGCGCGCCGGTCATCCGGGCGTAGTCGTCGAGTTGCCCGCCGGACAGCCGGGCCGGGTCCACGCTACCCTTGTGGTTGCGGAACTGCCGTACCTGGAACGCCAGTTCCGCCCCCATCCCGCCCGGTGCTCCCATGCCACCCGGCTGACGACCTCCAGCCATCCCCGGTATGGCCATCCCTGGTAGGGCTGTCCCCGGTATGCCGCCCGGCTTCCCCTCCCCAGCCGTCACGCGCCTGCCGCCCGCTCGTCCGTCCCCCACTGTCCCGTGCTCGCCGTTCCCGCTGCCCTCCCGCACGGTCGTCCATCCCAGGAGCAGGTCGCTGACCACCTGCATCCGCTGCTGGCCGAGCACCACGCGCCGCCCCTCGTGTTCCGCCCTGGGCGCCGGGAAGCCGGCCTTCGCCACATAGGGGGCGAGCGCCGAACGGCGGGCCTCCTTCACCTGGAGGACCAGGGGTTCGCCCCGGTGATCCAGCAGCAGCACCACGTACGACCGCAGTCCGACGCTGCCGGTCCCGACTATCCGGAAGGCGACGTCATGCACCGCGTACCTGGCCAGCAGCGGTCGTCGGTCCTCGGGAAGCGTCCGGAGGTAGCCGGCGAGTGAGGCGGCGACCGCTGCCGCCTCCGCGTCCGGCGCCCGTCGCAGCACCGGCGGATCGTCCACGAACCTCAGGCCGCCGTCCGGCCCTCGCTCGGTGGCTCCGGCCGCGAACCGTGCGCTGGTGTTCTTACGGGCCTTGGCCTCGGCCCGTTCGAGGGTTTCCAGCAGGTCCCGGACATCGGCGTGTGAGCCCAACTCCTCGTCGGCGCTGGCGTTCCACGCCTCGGTCACCGGCAGCTTCGCCAGCAGCCGCATGGTGCGTCGGTAGGTACCCGCGGCGTCCTGGGCCGCGGCTCGGCAGTCCCCCTCGTTCGCGCCTGCTTCCCGGCCGGCCAGGACCAGCGAGGTCGCGAGCCGTTTGACGTCCCATTCCCACGGGCCGTGGACGGTCTCGTCGAAGTCGTTGAGATCGATGACCAGCTCGCCGCGGGCGTCGCCGTAGAGGCCGAAGTTGGCGGCGTGCGCGTCTCCGCAAATCTGGGCCCCGATTCCGGTGACACGGCTTTCCGCCAGGTCGCGGGCCATCAGACCGGCCGAACCGCGGAGGAAGGCGAAGGGGCCGGCGGCCATCCGCCCGACGCGTATGGGTGTCAGCTCGGGCAACCGCCCGGCGTTGGCTTCCTCGACCGCCGTCACCGCATCGGGCCGCCCGGCGGCGATCCGCAGTACGGCCTGCTCACCGCGCGGCAGTTGCTCCCGCAGGGCCCGGCCCACGGCCTTGGCTGACGGACCCTCCTCGTCCGCCCTTGCGAACCCCGGTACATATGGCACTCGCGTCATGGCGGGCCACCTCCCCCTCCACACCCCTGGCGTCCTTCGCACCCCTGGCTTCGCGCGACGGTCCAGGAATGCCCAGCACCCCGGTTGCCCCCGCGCCCGTCGAACTCACCGATCGCCCCGACCTTTCCGATGGCTCCGGTCGTTCCGCTCATCCGACCGTGACGCTCGCTCCGCTCGTTCCGGTCGTTTCCAGCTCGCTGGTCATTGACATTACCGAGATCTGCCCGCCGCGCACCGAGCCTGTGGATAACTTTCCGGGACCGAGCACCGGTTGCCCAACTCACCTTCCACACAAGGCAATCGGACAACCTGAACACCAAAATCAGCCGACCGACAACGAGAGCCCCAACGCCACGTCCACCCCCGTCGCCCCACCACACCCGCCAACCTCCGCTACACCCCCACCGCCTCCTCCATCTCCTCTTCCGCTTCCACTCCCGCCTGCATCACAGAGCGCTCGGACACCTGGCCCGCCGCGTGCCCGGCCCCGCGTTCCGGTGCGGTGGCCGCCAAGGCCGCAGCAGCCACCGCACCGGCGTTGGCCACCGCCTCCGCCTCGGCCGTGCGCCGCCGCTTCTCGGTGAGTGCCGCCACGCCGACCATCAGGAGGCCGGCGAACAGCCAGGCCACGAGGGTCCAGACGTGGCCGTCCGGTGGTGTGGCCGTCCGGTCGTCGTGCAGGTGTGGCCAGGGGTGGCGGTGGCTCCGGCGGCCGGCGGGGCGGCCGTTTTCGGCACTAGTTGGCTATTACAACTCTCACACCACGTTGTACTATACAACTAGTTCTTCGAAAGGCAACCCCGTGACCCACCGCGACGACTCCGTCGAGATCATCCAGCAGGAGATGACCGCGTTCGCCCGCCGCGCCCGCGCGACCGCCGCCCGGATGCACCCCGAGCTCTCCCTGGTCTCCTACACCCTGCTCGTCCACCTCGACGACCAGCAGGGCTGCCGCGCCACCGACCTCGCGGCGCACTACTACCTGGACAAGTCCACGGTCAGCCGGCAGATCGCAGCTCTGGAGAAACTCGGCTTCGTCGAGCGGCGCATCGATCCGGACGACCACCGCGTCCAGGTACTGCACCCCACCGAGGAGGGCGCCCAGGTGCTCGCGAACGTGACCGTCAGCCGCCGTCAGGCGTTCCACGAACGGCTCGCCGACTGGGAGGAGGAGGACCTCGACCGCTTCGCCTCGTACCTGGCGCGCTACAACGCCGCCCAGAAGCGGCTCGGTTGACACTCCGGGGCGGCGCCGCGCCCCGGCGCTACTTCCGGAAGCGCTCCGGACACTGGCCCCCGTCGGCGAGGTACGTCTCCGCCCAGCGACCCAGCTCCTTGAGCGCGGGCTCCATGGCGCGGCCGGCCTCGGTGAGCCGGTAGGCGACGCGCAGCGGCGGCCCGGCGTCGACCTCGCGGACGACCAGGCCGGCCCCCGCCAGCTCCACCAGGCGGTCGGAGAGCATCCGCTCACTGATGCCGGGAATGGCCCGCCGCAGATCGGCGAAGTGGACCGGGCCGGGCATCAGGGTGGCCACGATCAGACCCGTCCACCGCTTCCCGAACAGCTCGAAGACGCGCGCCATACGGCCGTCGACCTGCCTGCACGTCGCCTCACCATGGTCCGCCATGCACCCAGGGTACCGCCCTCTCCGCCGCTACTGCAGAAAAGTAAGTCCCTGTGCTATGAATAGCTACGTACGGAATTCAACTAGCGGTCGGTTCCGTCCGGCCCATAGAGAAGGACCGATCCCCATGGCCACGCTCCTGCTCATCGACTCCTCCGTCTTCCCCGAGGGCGGCTCCGCCTCCCGTTCGGTGACGGCGGCATTCCGCAAGACCTGGGAAGAGCAGCACCCCGACGGCACCGTCATCCACCGCGACCTGGCCGCCGACCCGCTGCCGCACCTCGACGCCGTCGCCGCCTCCGCGGGCTTCTCCGACCCGGCCACGCACACCCCGGAACAGCAGGCCGCCTTCGCGCTGCGCACCCGGCTGGCCGAGGAGCTGGAGCAGGCCGACGCCATCGTCATAGGCGCGCCCATGTACAACTTCACGATCCCCTCGACCCTCAAGGCGTGGCTCGACCAGGCGATCATCATGGGCCGCACCGCCGGCGAGAACCCGTCGGCGAAGGGCAAGCCGGTCATCGTGGTCGCCAGCCGCGGCGGCTCCTACGCGCCGGGCACCCCGCGCGAGCCGTTCGAGTACGTCCAGAACTACCTGGAGGCCGTCCTGAACGGCGGCTTCGGCCTCGACGTGGAGTTCATCGTGCCCGAGCTCACCATGGCCCCCGTGAACCCGGCGATGGCCGAGCTGGTCCCGCTGTACGAGACCTCCCGCGAGCAGGCCCACGCGCAGGCTGCGGCCAAGGCCAAGGAACTGGTCGCGCGCTTCGCCGCCTGAGAGGGCACCCGACGACGCGGCGCCCCGGGCGCGCGGGCGGTACGGCCGGCCCGCAGCCCCGCGCCCGAGGCACGCGTCCTGTTCACCTCACCCCGCCGTCGCCGTCCTCCGGGCCGGCCCGCTGCCCAGCACCGCGGTCAGCAGCGCCCCCGCCACGAGCGCGCCGCCCAGCCAGATCACGCCGCCGGTCCCCCAGCCGTCCGCGGCCAGCCCGCCGGCCAACGCACCCGCCGCGATGGCTCCGTTGAACACCGCAACGAACAGCGCGGAGGCCGCCTCCCGGGCGTCCGGCGCGGCCGCCATCAACCAGGTCTGCGCGCTGACCGACACGCCCCCGTAGGCCAGCCCCCACACCGCCACCAGGGCCGCGGCGCCGAACACACCGGCGGCGTACCCCGTCGGCGGCACCAACAGGACGGCCCCCGCCAGCACCGCGCAGATCACCAGCAGCGCGCTCCGTGGAGAGCGCGCCGCGCCGGCACCCGCCAGGAAGTTCCCCGCCAGCCCGGCGACCCCGAAGACCAGCAGCACGGTGCTGATCTGGCCGGGCCGCGCGCCGGCCACCGTCTCCAGGACCGGCCGCACATAGGTGTACGCGGCGAAGTGCCCCGCCACCAGGAGCGCGAGCAGGACCAGCCCGGTGCGCACCGGGGGCCGGCGCAGCAGCCCGAGCACCCCTCCCAGCCGTACGGCTCCGGGCGCGGGCAGCGGCGGCAGCAGGGCGACGAGGGCGACCAGCACGGCCGCGCAGCCCCCGCCCATCACCACGAACGCCGCACGCCAGCCGGCCAGTTCGCCCACCAGCGCGCCGGCCGGCACGCCCAGGACGGACGCCGCCGCGACCCCGCTGAATATCAGGGAGGTGGCCGCCGCCACCCGCCGCTCCGGCACCAGCCGCACCGCGAGCCCCGAGGCAATCGCCCACACCCCGCCCATCCCGACCCCCACCAGCACCCGGGACGCCAGCAGCACCACGATGTTCGGGGCGTGCGCGGCAAGCAGGTTCGCCGCGCCCAACACGGCCATCAGGGCGGCCAGTACGGTGCGCCGGTCCCGGCGTCCGATGAGCAGCGTCAGCACCGGTGCGGCCAGCGCCGCGACCACACCGGTGACGGTCACCGTCAACCCGGCCGTCCCGTCGGTCACCCCCAGCTCCCGGCCGATCGGCGTGAGCAGCCCCACCGGCAGCATCTCCGACGTCACCACCGTGAACGTCCCCGCCGCCACCGCCCCGACCGCCGGCCACCCGCCGCCCCGTAGAGGCGTCAATCCCCCGTCGTCCACGGATGGTTGACGCTCTCGTGCGGCGTCCTCCAGGGCACCCGCCGCGCTCTCACTCTTCGACATGCCGCCAGCCAATAGCCGCCGCGGCGGGGGAACAACGGCGAACTCCTCACCCTTCTATGAGCAGAAGTCATCGATCGACCGCACCTGGGGAGGGACTCGTGAGCGGCCCGCTCGCCCCCGCCGGCCCCGTCGGCACCTCCGGCCTCGAACTCCGCGAACTGGAGTGCTTCCTCGTCCTGTCCGAGGAGTTGCACTTCGGCCGCACCGGCGAGCGCCTCTACGTCTCCCAGAGCCGGGTCAGCCAACTGCTGCGCTCCCTGGAGTCCCGGATCGGGGCGCGCCTGGTGGACCGCACCAGCCGCCGGGTCCGCCTCACGCCCCTGGGAGAGGAGTTCCGCGCGTCCCTGCGCCCGGCCTACGACGCGCTGCGCGCCACGGTGGACGGCGCCCGCACGGCCGCCCGCGGCATCGAGGGCCACCTCACCGTCGGCTTCCAAGGGACCGCGGACGACCGGATCATGCGGGCCATCGACGCCTTCCACAGCCGGTATCCGCGGTGCACCACGAGGATCGTGGAGATCCCGCTCTGCGACCCCTTCGGCGCGCTGCGAAGCGGCGCGGTGGACGTCGCGGCGGCACTGCTCCCGGTGGCCGAGCCGGACCTTGTGCTCGGCCCGGTGTTCTCGGCCCAACAGCAGACGGTGGCGCTGTCGGTGCGGCACCCCCTGGCGTCCCGTGCGTCCCTGAGCGCCGAGGAACTGGCGGGACTGCCCCTGATTTCCCCCGATGAGCCGGCGCCGGTGTACTGGCGCACCGCACAGGCGCCCGCCGCCACCCCCCAGGGCCGCCCCATCCCGGCCGGCCCCCGGGTCAGCACGTTGCAGGAGGGCCTGACGCTGACCGCGGCGGACCGCGGCGGCATGCTGCTGTGCCGGCCGACGGCCGACTATCACGGGCGCCGCGACGTCGTCTTCGTCCCGGTCACCGGACTTCCGCACTCGGTCCTGGGAGTGGTGCACCACACGGCCCGGGAAACCGCCCGGGTCCGGGCCTTCATCACCACGGTGCGAGATGTGACGGCAGTCACCTCTCCGCCCGCCCGGACACCGTGAACCACCCGGCGCCGTACGGGATGTGACGTAGAACTCACATCGCACCGGTCACGCGACCACGCCCACTTGGCAGTTCACCCCTCGGGCCACCAAACCCCTTGGCGGCACGGGGACTTACGGGAAAAAGAACGAGGCCCCTGGTCTCCGGATTTCTCCGAAGGCCAGGGGCCTCATCTGTGCGCGAGGGGGGAGTTGAACCCCCACGCCCTTTCGGGCACTGGAACCTGAATCCAGCGCGTCTGCCTATTCCGCCACCCGCGCATGGGTGCTGCCGGTTTATTCTCTCACGCGATCCGGGCCTTTCGGTCCGGGTCTTGCGGGAGCGCCTTCCGACATCGAGAACATTAGCACGGTGTCGGGGGTGTCTTCACACGCCTTTCCGCCGGTCCCCGGCCCGCGGGGGCCCGCGGGGCACTCCGGGGCTCATCCGTACGTTCGTCGGGAGGGTTTGCCGGAGCGCTGGCCGGAGTCGGCCCCCGCACCCCGAACCGGGTTGGCGGTTGCGGGACACTGGGAACGGGGCACATCTACGATCGCAGTGCACAGCGAGCAGCGTGAGGAGAGCGGCGGGAGGACGACGGACCCGGGCAACCCTGTGGTGGGCGACACTCGTCCTCCAGGCAGGAAAGGGGAACCAGCCGATTTCCCGGCGCGTGGATACGATCTGTAAGCAGTATCAGGACGACCCTGAGGAAGACTGAGGAAGGAGGTGCCCCGTGGGAGTACTGAAGCGTTTCGAGCAGCGTCTCGAAGGTCTCGTCAACGGCACCTTCGCCAAGGTGTTCAAGTCCGAGGTGCAGCCCGTCGAGATCGCCGGCGCGCTGCAGCGCGAGTGCGACAACAACGCCAGCATCTGGAACCGCGACCGCACGGTCGTCCCCAACGACTTCATCGTGGAGCTGAGCACCCCCGACTACGAGCGCCTGAGCCCGTACAGCGGCCAGCTCGGCGACGAGCTCTCGGGCATGGTCCGCGACTACGCCAAGCAGCAGCGGTACACCTTCATGGGCCCGATCAAGGTCCACCTGGAGAAGGCCGAGGACCTCGACACCGGCCTGTACCGCGTCCGCAGCCGCACCCTCGCCTCCAGCCAGTCCCAGGACCGGCCCGGGCAGGCGGCCGCCACCCGCTCCGCGGGGGCGCCGAACCACGCCGGCGGCCATGTGGCCCCGCCCATGCCGTCGTCACCCCCGCCCGGAGCGCCCGCGCCCCGTACGGGAGTCCCCGGTGCCGGGCCGCAGCCCTACGCGCAGACCAGGCGCTGGGTCGAGATCAACGGCACCCGCCACCAGATCTCCCGGCAGACCCTGGTGCTGGGTCGCAGCACCGAAGCCGACGTACGGATCGACGACCCGGGAGTCTCCCGGCGACACTGCGAGATCCGGGTCGGAACGCCCCCCACGATCCAGGATCTGGGTTCCACCAACGGCATCGTGGTGGACGGGCAACACACCACCCACGCTAGTCTCCGCGACGGCTCGCGGATCGTCGTGGGCAGTACCACCATCGTTTACCGGCAAGCCGAAGGGTGAAGCGGGGGCAATGTCAGAGCTGACCCTCACGGTCATGCGGTTGGGTTTCCTCGCCGTACTGTGGCTGTTCGTCATCGTGGCCGTTCAGGTCATCCGCAGCGATCTGTTCGGCACGCGCGTCACACAGCGCGGCGCCGCCCGGCGCGGAGGCCCTGAACCACGTACCCAGCGCCAGGCTGCTCCACAGCAGCAGCGCCGCCAGGAAGGCGGCCGCAGCGGAGGTCGGCAGCGGCGCGGAGCCCCCACCAAGCTGGTGGTCTCCGAGGGCACGCTGGCCGGCACGACCGTCGCCCTCCAGGGCCAGACGATCTCCCTGGGGCGGGCGCACGACTCCACCATCGTGCTGGACGACGACTACGCGTCCAGCCGGCATGCCAGGATCTACCCGGACCGTGACGGCCAGTGGATCGTCGAGGACCTCGGATCCACCAACGGCACGTACCTTGACCGGACCCGACTGACGACCGCGACTCCGATTCCCCTGGGAGCCCCGATCCGCATCGGCAAGACCGTCATCGAGCTGCGGAAGTAGTACGACAATGAGCGAGCGGAGCGAGCGAGCCGTAACGGTCCACTCGGCGGACCCGGGCGTGCTCCCGACCGGAGGGTGGGCAGTGTGGCTCGTCGAGGAGACCGGCTGTACCCCGAGCCGACGGGTGAGGTGCGCATGAGTCTGTCGCTGCGCTTCGCCGCCGGATCGCACAAGGGCATGATCCGTGAGGGCAACGAGGACTCCGGCTACGCCGGCCCCCGGCTGCTCGCCATCGCGGACGGCATGGGCGGCCAGGCCGCCGGCGAGGTCGCCTCGTCCGAGGTGATCTCCACGCTCGTCCAGCTCGACGACGACGTTCCCGGCTCCGACATCCTCACCTCCCTGGGCACCGCCGTGCAGCGTGCCAACGACCAGCTGCGGGTGATGGTCGAGGAGGATCCGCAGCTGGAGGGCATGGGCACGACCCTGACCGCGCTGCTGTGGACGGGCCAGCGGCTCGGCCTGGTGCACGTCGGCGACTCGCGGGCGTATCTGCTGCGGGACGGTGTGCTGACCCAGATCACGCAGGACCACACGTGGGTGCAGCGGCTGGTCGACGAGGGCCGGATCACCGAGGAGGAGGCCACCACCCATCCGCAGCGGTCGCTGCTGATGCGGGCGCTGGGCAGCGGCGACCACGTCGAACCGGACCTGTCGATCCGCGAGGTGCGGGCCGGGGACCGGTACCTGATCTGCTCGGACGGGCTGTCCGGAGTGGTCAGCCACCAGACGCTGGAAGAGACCCTGGCCGGCTACCAGGGGCCGCACGAGACGGTGCAGGAGCTGATCCAGCTCGCGCTGCGCGGCGGTGGGCCGGACAACATCACCTGCATCGTCGCCGACGTCCTGGCCGTGGACGGCACCGAGGCGGCGGCCGGGCAGCTCAACGACACCCCCGTCGTGGTCGGCGCGGTCGCCGAGAACCAGAACCAGCTCAACGACCCCAGCACGCTCCAGACGCCGGCGGCACGCGCCGCCGAACTGGGCCGCCGCGAGGCACCGGCTCCGGGGGGCGCCTTCGGGCCGCCCGGGAGCGGGGACGTGGAGGTCGGCGAGCTGCCGCAGGGCTCGTTCGGCGCGTTCACGGACGAGGACTTCCTCAAGCCGCGGCGGCGCGGCAAGTGGCTGAAGAGCTCGCTGTTCACGATCCTCGCGCTGGGTGTGATCGGCGGCGGGCTGTACGGGGGCTACCGCTGGACGCAGACGCAGTACTTCGTCGGCGCCAAGGACGACCACGTCGCGCTGTACCGGGGCATCAGCCAGGACCTCGCGTGGATCAAGCTGAACTCGGTCGACGAGGACCACCCCGAGATCGAACTCAAGTACCTGCCGGTGTACCAACGCAACCAGGTCAAGGAGACCATCGCGGTCGACAACCGCAACCAGGCGAGCGAGAAGGTCACCGAGCTCGGCAAGCAGGCCAGCGCCTGCCTGGCGAAGGAGCAGCGGGAGGCCGCCGAGCGGGCGGGCACCGGCTCCAAGGGCAAGGGCGATCAGGCCGGCAAGACCGGTACGCCGCCCGCCCACGGCAAGCAGGGCACGCCCGGCACCGGCACCGGTGCCAGTGCCGGCACGGGCACCGGCACCGCAGGTACCGGTACGGGGACCGGCACGGGCGCCGGTCTGCCCGGCGCGCTGTCCGCATCGATCGGTTCCCCCTCCACGCCCGATCCCGGCCAGGCTCCCTCCGAGGAGCAGCAGAAGCTGGAGAAGAATTGCAGCACCCAGCAGTGAGGGCGTAGGGGGCTGGAGATTTCATGAGCAGTACCACGACCACGACAACCGTGGGGACGTTCGCTGCGCCGAGCCGCCGCAACACCGAGCTGGCCTTGCTCGTGTTCGCCGTAGTGATCCCGGTGTTCGCGTACGTCAACGTCGGCCTGGCGAAGGACGGTTCAGTCCCCCCGGGGGCGGTGGGCTACACGCTGGGGCTGGGTCTGCTGGCCGGGCTGGCGCACCTGGTGGTGCGCAAGTGGGCACCGTACGCGGACCCGTTGATGCTGCCCGTCGCGACGCTGCTGAACGGCATGGGCCTGGTGTTCATCTGGCGGCTGGACCAGGAGCCCTCCCTGGGCGCGGCGATGGCGCCGAACCAGCTGATGTGGTCGACGCTGGGCATCGCCCTGTTCATCGGCATCCTGTTCTTCCTCAAGGACCACCGGGTCCTCCAGCGCTACACCTACATCTCGATGGTGATCGCGCTGGTGCTGCTGATTGCACCCATGTTCTTCCCGGGTGTGAACGGCGCGAAGATCTGGATCACGATCCCGGGTCTGGGATCGCTCCAGCCGGGCGAGTTCGCGAAGATCATCATCGCGGTGTTCTTCGCCGGCTACCTGATGGTGAAGCGGGACGCGCTGGCGCTGGCCAGCCGTCGTTTCATGGGGATGTACCTGCCGCGCGGCCGGGACCTCGGCCCGATCCTGGTCATCTGGGCGCTGAGCCTGATGATCCTGGTCTTCGAGACCGACCTGGGCACGTCGCTGCTGTTCTTCGGGCTGTTCGTGGTGATGCTGTACGTCGCCACCGAGCGGACCAGCTGGATCGTTTTCGGCCTGCTGCTCAGCGGCGGCGGCGCGGTGGCGGTGGCGACGTTCGAGTCGCACGTCCAGGTCCGCGTCCACAACTGGCTCAACCCGCTGGAGCTGCTCAACGGCGGCGTCACCGAGACCGCCCAGGCGATGTACTCCTTCGGCTCCGGCGGCCTCCTCGGCTCCGGTCTCGGCCAGGGGTACTCCCGGCTGATCCGCGGCATCGCACCGAAGAGCGACTACATCCTCGCCACCGTCGGCGAGGAGGTCGGCCTGGCCGGACTGATGGGGATCCTGCTGCTGTACGGTCTGCTGATCGAGCGCGGCATCCGTACGGCGCTGGCGGCCCGTGACCCGTTCGGCAAGCTGCTGGCCGTCGGCCTGTCCGGCGCCTTCGCACTCCAGGTCTTCGTCGTCGCCGGCGGCGTGACCGGCCTGATCCCGCTGACCGGTATGACGATGCCGTTCCTGGCGCAGGGCGGTTCGTCCGTCATCGCCAACTGGGCGCTGGTGGCGATCCTGCTGCGGATCAGCGACACCGCGCGCCGTCCCGCCCCCGCCCCCGCACCGTCCACCGACGCCGAGATGACCCAGGTGGTCCGCCCGTGAACAAGCCCCTGCGACGGGTCGCGATCTTCTGCGGCCTGCTCGTCCTCGCCCTGCTCATCCGCGTCAACTGGGTGCAGTTCGTCCAGAGCGACCAGCTCAAGAACGATCCGCACAACCGACGGGTGGCGATCGAGCGGTACAGCATGCCGCGCGGCAACATCATCGTCGACGGCAAGGCCGTCACCGGGTCGACCACCACCGACCTCGGCGACTTCAAGTACAAGCGCACGTACAAGGACGGCGCGATGTGGGCGCCGGTGACCGGCTACGCCTCGCAGGCGTTCGACTCCAACCAGCTGGAGAAGCTGAACGACGAGATCCTGACCGGCACCGATGACCGACTCTTCTTCAGCCGCACGGTCGACATGTTCACCGGCGGCAAGCAGAAGGGCGGGAACGTGGTGACCACGCTCGACGCCAAGGCGCAGAAGGCGGCCTTCGACGGGCTCGGGCAGAGCAAGGGCGCCGTGGTGGCGCTCAACCCGGAGACCGGGGCGATCCTGGCGCTGGCGAGCACGCCGTCCTACGACCCGTCGACGTTCGCGGGGATGAGCGACAAGGACGCCAAGGCGTACAACGCGCTCCTGAAGCAGAACAACCCCGACGACCCGATGCTGAACCGTGCGCTGCGGCAGACCTACCCGCCCGGCTCCACGTTCAAGGTGGTCACGGCCGCGGCTGCGCTGGAGAAGGGCCTCTACACCGACCCGGACGCCAAGACCAACTCGCCGCTGCCGTACACGCTGCCGGACACCGCGGGCCTCCCGCTGAAGAACGAGGGCACCATCCCCTGCGAGAACGCGACGATGCGGGTGGCGCTGCAGTACTCCTGCAACACCGTCTTCGGCAAGATCAGCGCGGACCTCGGCAACGCGGCGATGAAGGCCGAGGCGGAGAAGTTCGGCTTCAACAACGCGAAGATCGACACCCCGGTGCGGGCCGCGGAGAGCATCTACCCGAAGGACAACCGGCCGCAGAACGCGATGGCGGGCATCGGCCAGGCGTCGAACCGCGCCACGCCGCTCCAGATGGCGATGGTGGCGTCGGCGGTCGCCAACGGCGGGAAGCTGATGAGGCCGTACATGGTCGAGCAGCTGGTGGCGCCGAACCTCAACGTCGTGCAGCAGCACACGCCGCAGGAGCTGAGCCGGCCGCTGAAGCCGGAGAACGCGCAGAAGCTCCAGAGCATGATGGAGACCGTGGTCAAGGAGGGCACCGGCCAGACCGCGCAGATCGACGGGGTCACGGTCGGCGGCAAGACAGGTACCGCGCAGCACGGTGAGAACAACAAGGACAACCCGTACGCCTGGTTCATCTCGTACGCGAAGACCGCCAAGGGCACTCCGGTCGCGGTGGCCGTCGTGATCGAGGGGTCGGACACCCTCCGCGACGACATCGCCGGTGGCAAGCTCGCCGCTCCGATCGCACGGAACGTGATGAAGGCGGTCATCGAAGGCGAGCGATGACGCGGGTGAGGGCGATACCGGTCACGTATCAGGTTGCGGCTCCGGTCCGGTCCGGTACGACGTGCCGGGTACGGTATGCCCGAACAGCACACCGCCGGACCACACACGGGTGCGGTCGGGACTGACGGAGAGGGCTGGAGAAGCTTATGGAAGAGCCGCGTCGCCTCGGCGGCCGGTACGAGCTGGGCTCGGTGCTCGGCCGTGGTGGCATGGCCGAGGTCTACCTCGCGCATGACACCCGCCTGGGTCGCACCGTGGCGGTGAAGACCCTGCGGGCGGATCTCGCCCGCGATCCGTCCTTCCAGGCCCGGTTCCGCCGTGAGGCCCAGTCGGCCGCCTCACTGAACCATCCGTCGATCGTCGCGGTCTACGACACCGGCGAGGACTACGTCGACGGGGTGTCGATCCCGTACATCGTCATGGAGTACGTGGACGGCTCGACACTGCGTGAGCTGCTGCACTCCGGGCGGAAGCTGCTGCCCGAGCGGTCGCTGGAGATGACGACCGGTGTGCTCCAGGCACTGGAGTACTCGCACCGCGCCGGGATCGTGCACCGCGACATCAAGCCCGCCAACGTGATGCTGACCCGCACCGGTCAGGTCAAGGTGATGGACTTCGGTATCGCCCGGGCCATGGGCGATGCCGGTATGACCATGACGCAGACCGCCGCGGTGATCGGCACCGCGCAGTACCTGTCGCCGGAGCAGGCCAAGGGTGAGCAGGTCGACGCCCGCTCCGACCTGTACTCGACGGGCTGCCTGCTCTACGAGCTGCTGACCGTGCGGCCACCGTTCGTCGGGGACTCCCCGGTCGCGGTGGCCTATCAGCATGTGCGGGAGGAGCCGCAGCCGCCGAGCGTCTTCGATCCGGAGATCCCTCCGGAGATGGACGCGATCGTCCTGAAGGCGCTGGTCAAGGACCCGGACTACCGCTATCAGTCGGCGGACGAGATGCGGGCCGACATCGAGGCGGCGCTGGACGGGCAGCCGGTCGCGGCGACCGCCGCGCTCAACACCGCCGGTTACGGCGAGCAGGACCAGCCCACGACGCTGCTGCGCGCGCAGGACCCGGCGGCCGGCCCGAAGACGTCGATGATGCCGCCGATCACCGGGGACGACGGGGGCTACGACGACCGCGCGGACCGGCGGCGCGGCGGTGGCCAGAAGAAGAACAACCTCTCGACGGTCCTGCTGGTGGCGGCCGCGGTCCTGGTCCTGGTCGGTGCGATCTTCATCGGCAAGGCGATGTTCAGCGGCGGGAGCAAGGGCAACACCGTCTCGCTGCCCGATCTCGTCGGCAAGACGCTGGCGGAGGCCAAGTCCTACGGTGACAACAGCTCCTTCAAGATCGTCAAGGGCGGCAGCAAGGAGTGCGACAACGCCCAGAAGGGCCAGATCACCGAGCAGGACCCGGCGGCCGACACCAAGGTCGACAAGGGCACCACGGTCACCGTGACCATGTGCTCGGGCGCGGTGAAGGTCGCCGTACCCGATGTGCGGGGCATGCCGTACAACGAGGCCGTGCAGGAGCTCAACAGCAAGGGCTTCAAGAACGTCACGAAGACGGAGGAGGTGTCCGACCGGACGCCCGGCGTCGTGACGAAGCAGAACCCCGGGGTGCAGTCCCAGGCGGCCAAGGACACCCAGATCACGCTCACGGTGGCCAAGGAGCAAGCGAAGGCGACCGTCCCGGACGTCAAGGGCCAGGACTTCGACGCGGCGAAGAAGCAGCTGGAGGACCAGGGCTTCAAGGTCCAGCGGACCGACCAGGACGTCTCCGACCCGGCGCAGAACGGCAAGGTCATCGCGGAAAGCCCGGACGGGAACAGCCAGGTGACGCAGAACTCCACGGTCACGCTGACGGTCGGCAAGGCCGCGCAGGCGCAGGTGCCGGAGGTGCGGGGCAAGAAGGTGAAGGACGCCAAGCAGATGCTTCAGCAGGCGGGCTACACCAACATCCAGTTCGCGGGCGGCAGTTCGCAGGACGACAACGCCTTCGTCACGGACCAGGACCCGAAGCCGGGGACCCAGGGCGACCCCGCGTCGACCACCGTGACGCTGACCACCGCGGGCGGCAACAACGGCAACGGCAACGGCAACAACGCTGACAACGGCGATCAGGGCGGCGGCTTCTTCGGCGGCGCCTTCGGCGGCTGGGGCAAGAAGCACTAGCGCGGATCCGGTCCCGTACGACGGAGCCCCGGCGGCCCTTGGAGGGCGGCCGGGGCTCCGTCGTACGCGGGTGCGGGCGGGTCAGCGCAGTTCCTCGGGGGGCGTGCGGTCCGCGTCGACCTTCTCGGTGCGGACCAGTTCGCCCCAGACGATGTAGCGGTACTCCGAGGTGAAGACGGGGGTGCAGGTCGTGAGGGTGAGGTAGCGGCCGGCCTGGTGCT
This sequence comes from Streptomyces sp. NPDC093097, assembly GCF_044754325.1. Classification (NCBI taxonomy): domain Bacteria; kingdom Bacillati; phylum Actinomycetota; class Actinomycetes; order Kitasatosporales; family Streptomycetaceae; genus Streptomyces; species Streptomyces sp. NPDC093097. The sequence continues at coordinate 438,187 of NZ_JBIVOW010000004.1, read as the reverse complement.
TGCCGGACTCCGCGGGGATCTTGTCGAGGACGCTGACGTCGTACTTCGAGGTCTGCGGGAGGGTGGCGTAGACCTTGTAGACGTACCAGGTGTCCTTGGTCTCGAAGACGATCGGGTCGCCGACCTTGACCTTGTCGATGTTGTGGAACTTCGCGCCGTGGCCGTCGCGGTGGGCGGCGAGGGTGAAGTTGCCCTTCTTGTCCTGCGGCAGGGCGGACTTGACGGGCTTGGTGTAGTAGCCGGCCACCCCTTCGTTGAGGACGTCGGTGTCGGTGCCCTTCTTGACCAGCACCTCGCCGTTGTCCATCGCCGGTACGTGCAGGAAGCCGATGCCGTCCTTGGTGTCCAGCGCGCCCGGCCCCTTGGGACCCGGTGTCGCCGCCCAGTGCTTGCGGACCTGGTCGCCCTGCTGGTGCGACTCGCGGTCGGCGAGGACGTTGGTCCACCACAGCGAGTAGACGACGAACAGGCCCAGGATCAGACCGGCCGTGATGAGCAGTTCACCGATGACGCTGACGACGGAGGCGAAGAACTGCCGCCTCCGGCGCGGCTTCGGTGACGGTGCGGACCGGTCGGTCTCCTCGTCGATTCCGCTGGCAGTCACCGCGTGGCTCTCCTTCAGTTGTCCGCTCAGCCGGCGAGCGCTTCCGGTTTGCCCTTGCTCCGCGGCCGCTCGTCGACCATCTTGCCCCAGACGATCAGCCGAAAGGTACTGGTGAATTCCGGGGTGCAGGTGGTCAGGGTGATGTAGCGCCCCGGGCCGGTGAAGCCCGAGCCCGGCGGGACCGGCCCGATCACGCTGGTGTTGCTGGGCGAGGTCTGCGGGAGGACGCTCTCCATCTCGTACGTGTAGTACGCGCTCTGCGTCTCCACGACGATCTTGTCGCCCTTGGTGAGGCGGTTGACGTAGCGGAACGGCTCGCCGTGGGTGTTGCGGTGGGCGGCGACGGCGAAGTTGCCGGTCCGGTCCCAGGGCATCGCGGTGTTGATGCCGCTGGCGGCGTCGTAGTGGCCGATCATGCCGTGGTCGAGGACGGCGTGCTTGTCGACGCCTTGCGCTATCGGGGCCTTCACATCGAGCTTGGGGATGTACATGATGCCGAAGCGCTCGCCGTCCGCGAGGTTCTTCTTCTCGCCGCCGCCCTCCTGCCACTGGTGCTGGAGGTTGTTGGCGGCGCCGCCGGCCTCTTCGTCGGCCCGCACGTTCGTCCACCACAGCTGATAGGTGACGAACAGCAGCATCAGCACGCCGAAGGTGATGAACACCTCGCCCAGGGCGCGGCTGGCGATCAGGCCGGGACTGTCCTTGGCCGCGCGCTGCGCCCGACGGGCCTCGACGCGGGTCATGGGGGTCTTGGGGTCCCCCGCGGCCGGAGCAGCCGAAGCGGAGGCGGTGGGGGAGCGGCGACGGCCGTGGCGTCCGCCGCGTCTGGCGGCTGCCTGGGCGGCCTTGCGGCGGGCCGCGCGGCCGCCCGTCGCCGGGTCCGCCGTGGTTTCACGTGAAACGGCGGTGTCGGCGTCGGTTTCACGGGAAGCCACGACGTCGGCCTCGGTTTCACGTGAAACAGCGTCCCCGGCATGCCCGCCCGCCTGGCGCAGCGCCATGGTCTCCTCGTCCGGCCACGGCGGGACGTCGGCCGGTGCGGACTGCGGAGTCCGCGGGGACCGCGAGGGAAGCAGTGGGGGGATGGTGGGAAGGGGCGCCGTGAAGGCGTCCGAGCCTCCTGACGGTCCTGCTATCGGCTCGGTCGGAGGGACGTAACTGCCGTGTCCGAAGCCGCCGTTGACCTGGCCGTAGGCATCGGCCTCGGGGCCGTAGGTGTGCGCGGGCCGGGAGGACGGAGGCGGGGCCCCGGGGCCGTCGGGTCTGCGGTGTCGGTTCGACTGCCGTGGCGGGGCCGGCGCCTCGGGCCGGGGTGCGGCCGCCTGGTCCCGGCGGGGCCGGAACCAGGGGGAGCCCTCCGCCGCCGCTCCCCCGTCGGCCCGGCCCGCCGGTGCGTCCTGCGCGTACGGGCCCGGGAGGGGGTCGTTGAGCGGGTCGCTGAGCCGCCCCACCGCCGCCTCGAACGCGTCGGCCGGCCCCTGGGGATCGGCCGGAGCGTACGGCTCGTACGGCTCGTGGGACCGCCCGTCGTGCTCGGGGCCCAGCGTGGTCACGCCCCGGCCTTGCCGACCACCGGGGCAAGCCCCGCCGAACGCTCCACCGCTCCCTTGTCGCCGCACTCCACCAGCCAGTTGGCCAGCATCAGATGTCCCCCTTCCGTCAGCACCGACTCGGGGTGGAACTGCACGCCCTCCACGGGCAGTTCACGGTGCCGCAGGCCCATGATGATCCGGCCGCCCGGGGCGTCGTCGGCCTCCGTCCAGGCGGTGACGGTCAGTTCGTCGGGGACGGTGTCCGGTTCGACGGCCAGCGAGTGGTAGCGGGTGGCGGTGAACGGCGAGGGCAGTCCGGCGAAGACGCCGGCGCCCTCGTGGAGGACGGGCGAGGTCTTGCCGTGCAGCAGCTCGGGGGCCCGGTCCACCACCCCGCCGTAGGCGACCGCCATCGACTGAAGGCCCAGGCACACGCCGAACACGGGGACGCCGGTGTCCGCGCAGTGCCGGACCATGTCGACGCAGACACCGGCCTGCTCGGGGGTACCGGGGCCGGGCGAGAGCAGCACGCCGTCGAACCCGTCCTGGGCATGGCGCGGGGCCACCTCGTCGTTGCGCAGTACCTCGCACTCGGCACCGAGTTGGTAGAGGTACTGGACGAGGTTGAAGACGAAGCTGTCGTAGTTGTCGACGACGAGAATCCGTGCGGTCATCGGGTGGCTGCCATCCCTTGGTCGACAGTGACGTCATTGAAGGGCAGCAGCGGCTCCGCCCACGGAAAGACCCACTGGAAGAGCACGAAGACCACCGCCAGGACGAGCACCGCGGAAATCAGCGCCTTCACCCACGTGTTGCCCGGCAGATGCCGCCAGATCCAGCCGTACATGCTGTCGCTGTCCCCTTGCCGATGCCGCTGACGATGTCGATTGCGACACCAGAGTACGGGGAGAGGCTGTGGGCGGGGGCTCAGCCGGTCAAAGCTGATGGCCTTCCCCGGGTGACGGGTTGGGTGGCGTCGAGGTGGGCCCAGGCGATGAGGCGGTGGCTGTGGCCCCACTCCGGTTCGCAGGTGGTCAGGGTGAGGTAGCGGCCGGGGCCGGTGAAGCCGGACTCGTGCGGCACCGGGTCGATCACGCCGATGTCGGTGGGCAGGGTCGTGTAGGGGCGGTTGTCGATCCGGTAGGTGAACCAGGTGGTGCCGTCGGTGAGGACCACGGCGTCCCCGGGGCGCAGTTCGGGGAAGTCCTTGAAGGGGTCGCCGTAGGTGCGGCGGTGGCCGGCCACGGAGAAGTTGCCGAGCGCCCCGAGGCGGGCGGTGCGGTCGTAGTGGCCCAGCCCGCGCTGGAGGACGTCGACGCCGGTGCCTTCCAGGACGGGCTTGGCCCAGTCCCGGCCGAAGCGGGGGATGTACATCACGGCGAAAGAGCGGCCGGGCGCGTAGCGGCGGGGTGGTGCGGTGGGCGCGGGGGCGGGGCCTCCGGCGGCGACCGGGCCGGTGGACCACTGGTCCTGGAGCCGGCCGATCTCGCCGTCCATCGCACTGTCGGCCCGGACGCCGGTCCAGTAGAGGAGGTAGACGACGAAGAGGACGATCAACGCGCCGATGGTGAGGCAGAGTTCGCTGGCCGTGCGCACGATCCACCGCGCCGTCATCCGACCGCCCCTCCCCGCCGGCCCGCGGGGCGCGGACTACGGCTTCACAGGCTGTGCGTAGTGGAGATCCACTGTGCCGGAGTAGCCGGGAAGAGTCACTGCCTCGTGCTGGTCGACTTTCCAGCCGAGGCCGTAGGCGTTGACGTACTGGAGGTAGTTCTGGATGGCGGGGGACGCGGACAGCGCGCGGTTGAGCGCCTCGTGGTCGCCGACCGCGGTGATCTTGTAGGGCGGGGAGTAGACCTGGCCCTGGAGGATCAGGGTGTTGCCGACGCAGCGGACCGCGCTGGTGGAGATCAGCCGCTGGTCCATGACCTTGATGCCCTTGGCGCCGCCGTGCCAGAGGGCGTTGACGACGGCCTGGAGGTCCTGCTGGTGGATGACCAGGTCGTTGGGCTGGGGCTCGGGGAGGCCGGGGATCTTGGCGGTGGCGTTCGGCGGGGCGTCGTTGAGCGTGACCGTGAGGCCCGGGCCGGACAGCGGCTTGGTGCCGGCGTTCTTCTCCAGTGCCTTGAGCGTGGTCTCGTCCGCGGCGGAGGGGCTGGTGTCCCGGTGGGCGAGGGCGTCGACCTCCGCGCGGAGGCCGGCGTTGCGCTCGTCCTGGCCGCCGTTCTTGTGGCTGCGCTCCTGGATGAGGTCGGACAGCCGGAGCATCGAGTCGTCGGAGCGGAGGTTGGTGCCGCGGGCGGTGTCGAAGCTCAGCCAGAACATCAGGCCGGCGAGGGCGAAGACGAGGAGCGTGAGGAGCCGGACGGGTCGCAGTCGCGTGCGGGGAGGGCGCCCGGGGGAGCCGGCGGATGTGCTCAACGTACCCTTACTCCTTACGACGCCGGGGAAGCACTACGCTAACGGACGCCGGGAAGGAAATCCGTTCCCCTCGTGTCCGTACCCTGGGTCCCGTCGCGTACCACTCCGTGCGGAGGGGGACCGCCCGCTCATCATGGAGAGTGGGGGAGCAGCACATCGACAGGAGAGTTCCTCGTGCCGAAGTCACGGATCCGCAAGAAGGACGACTTCACGCCGCCGCCGGCGAAGTCCACCAGCCTGAAGATGAATTCGGGCCGTGGCTGGGTCGCGCCGCTGATGCTGGCGATGTTCGTGATCGGCCTGGCCTGGATCGTGCTGTACTACGTGTCCGAAGGCGATCTGCCGATCAAGGCGATGGGCAACTGGAACATCGTCTGCGGCTTCGGCTTCATCGCGGTGGGGTTCGGCGTCTCCACACAGTGGAAGTAGCGCGCACGCCTCGCCGGTGGGGATGACGCAAGCCCTACCCAAGGCCATCCACACAGTTATCCACAGTCGGGGAAAACTTCAGAAGATCTGTGGATAACCCTCGGGAGGTTGACGCCGATGTGATCGGCGGCGATCTCCGCGACCGACCCCCGCCCCCGTCCCTGCCTGCGCAAACGCCATGCGACGGGGGCGCGGAAACCGGTTTCCGCACAGCATGCACAAGATCCTTCACGGACTGTGGACAACGTGTGTGCAGAACCGTCGCGGGGGCCCTCAACCCACCAGTTGCAGGGTCCTTACCCACACCACCGCGACGATCGCGAGCAGCATCACCGCGCACGTCCCGACCTGCACCGGCTTCCGGCGGTCCCGCGGTGCGTGCACCATCCCGAACGTCACGACGGCGCCCACGACCAGTCCGCCGACGTGCGCCTGCCAGGCGATATTCGGCCACAGGAACGTGAAGGCCAGGTTGATGCCCAGCAGGATCAGCACCGGCCGCATGTCGTAGCGCAGCCGGCGCATCAGCACGGCCGTGGCGCCCAGCAGCCCGAAGATCGCGCCGGACGCCCCGAGCGAGGGCTGGTTCTGCGCGGTGAGGAGGTAGGACAGGGCGCTGCCGCCCAGGCCGGCGAGCAGATAGACCGCGAGGTAGCGGGCCCTGCCGAGCGCCGCCTCCAGCTGCGGGCCCAGCCACCACAGCGAGAGCATGTTGAAGCCGATGTGCGCGAACTGCTGGTGCAGGAAGACCGCGGTCAGCAGGCGGTACCACTCGCCGTGCGCAACCCCGACGAGCTGGTAGCGGCTGGGGTCGAGGGCCAGGCCGATCATGTCGAGCCGCTCGACCAGCCACCCGCCGGACAGCTGCTCGTTCAGCAGCACCGCGACGAAGACGGCGACGTTGAGACCCAGCAGGATCTTGGTGACCAGCCGGGGGTCGGCGGTGAGGGTGCCACCGGCTATCGTGCGCGGCGCGCTGGCCCGCGGCGCCGGGCCGCTGCCGCCGCCGGTGCGCACGCAGTCCGGGCACTGGAAGCCGACCGAGGCGCTGACCATGCACTCCGGGCAGATCGGCCGGTCGCAGCGGGTGCAGCGGACACCGGTCGGCCGGTCCGGGTGGCGGTAGCAGCCGGGCAGGCCGTCGTGGCCATGGGCGTGCTGCGGCTCCTGTGGGCTGCCTGGCTGGTCCATCGGTCCCCTCGTCCTCGTCTCACCGGGGCGGGCGCGCACGTCGCCCCTCCCCGCCCGGCGCCCTGAACGGGCCGCGCGCCTGTGGCCCGCCTCGGACGAGCCTCGCGCCCCGTCTCATCTACGAATGGACGGGGCGCGATGGTTCCCCGGATCGGGCCGGGGCACAAGACCCGGGTCAGCGGGTCTCGATGACCACCGACTCGATGACGACGTCCTGCACCGGACGGTCGGTGCGCGGGTTGGTCTGGGTCTCGGCGATGGCGTCGACGACCTTCTTGCTGGCCTCGTTGGTGACCTCACCGAAGATGGTGTGCTTGCCGGTCAGCCAGGCCGTCGGGGAGACGGTGATGAAGAACTGCGAGCCGTTGGTGCCCGGGCCGGCGTTGGCCATGGCCAGCAGGTACGGCTTGTTGAACGCCAGGTCGGGGTGGAACTCGTCGGCGAACTGGTAGCCGGGGCCGCCGGTGCCGTTGCCCAGCGGGTCACCGCCCTGCAGCATGAAGCCGCTGATCACGCGGTGGAAGATGGTGCCGTCGTAGAGCGGGGCCTGGGTCGGCTGGCCGGTCTTCGGGTCGGTCCACTCCCGCTCGCCCTTGGCGAGCTCGACGAAGTTCTTCACCGTCTTCGGAGCGTGGTTCGGCAGGAGCCGAAGTTCGATGTCGCCCTGGTTCGTCTTCAGGGTGGCGTAGAGCTGCTCAGCCACGATCTACCTTCCATAAGTCTGCACTGACGGTCCCCGATCCTCGCACGAAGCGGCCTTCGGACGCCGGGCCGCCACCTCATGGCGGGCTTCGCACTCGTTTGGCGCGCGGAGGCGGCATCGCACGGCATCGCCGCCGCACGTCCCCGGAGGGTCCGCAGTGACCCGGATGCCCGCGCGCACATGCCGTGCGTCCGGGAAGCGGGCATGCTCGTCAATCGGGTGGACAGGCGACACAGCAGAGGTGGGGGAGCAGCCCCCAGACCCGGACCCCACCGAGGAGGAAGATCCCCGTGACCCGTAAGGACAGCGTGCGCGCCGCGACCTATTCGGCCAAGGACACCGTGCGGCACGCGGCGGAGGCGGTGTCTCCTTATGCCGGTACGGCCAAGGACACCGCTGTCCACTACACCCACGAGGCGCGCGCCCGGCTGGCACCCAAGGTCGCCGAGGCCGCCCTCCAGGCCCGTGCCCAGTACGACACCCATCTCCAGCCGCGGATCGACTACGCCCGCGGCGCGCTGCCGCCCAAGGTGGACGCGGCGGCGGCCCGGGCCGCCGTCCGCACCCGCCAGGCCGCCCGCCAGGCCGCCGAATACACCGCCCCGCGGCTGGAGAACGCCGTGGTCAACGCGCGGGCGGCGGCCGAGCCGGTGCGCGAGGAGGCGCTCGCCCGGGGCGCCGCGGCGCTGGCCGCGCTGCGCGGGCAGGTGACGGCCGAGGAGATCGAGAAGCTGCAGCGGAAGCAGTGCCGCCGGGCGGCCTGCGGCAGGGCCGCCCGGCGGCTGGCGCTGCTGGGCGTCGTGGTGGCCGGTGCGGTCGCCGCCTGGAAGTGGTGGGACAAGCAGGCCAACCCGGACTGGCTGGTCGAGCCGCCGGCGCCCACCGAGGTCGGCGACCACGGCCGCCTGAGCGCCGTCGACGACGAGGACACCCCGCTCGGCCCCGACTCCGACGAACGGGGTCCCGGCGGCGTCTGACCCCCTGCCGCACCGCCACCGGGCCGCGCCTCAGCACCAGGGCGCGGCCCGGCCGCGTACCGGACCGGGCCGGCGGGCCGGACACCGCCACCTGTGGCCAACGAACGGGCGAGGGGGAGGAGTTGGACGGCCGGCAGCCCCTCGCACGGGGCGCAGCGCGTCCCGGACGGCGGCCGCACGCGGGCGGGGTGCCCGCGGACGCCGGACCTGCCGCCCCGGTGCGGATCTTCCCCTAAGGCCGGCGGCGCGGCCCCGCCGTCCCGTACCAGGCCCGCCCACAGAGGTGCGCACACAGCGCACAAAAAACCCTCCGATCGCGTTTCCGCAGGTCGGAGGGGTTTTGAAGGTGGAGCCTAGGGGAGTCGAACCCCTGACATCTGCCATGCAAAGACAGCGCTCTACCAACTGAGCTAAGGCCCCTTCGCGGAACAGGGTACCCGGTGTCGGGCCGCTTTCCCGACCGGGTATCGCCGGACCCCGTCGCTCTCCGTAGGATGCTTCGCGAGATTCGCGGCAGCGAAGCGCGATCGGGGAGACAGGGGAGACGGCATGGATGCAGCACAGCAGGAAGCCACCGCGCGGGCCCGGGAGCTCCAGCGCAGTTGGTACGGGGAACCTCTGGGCGCGCTGTTCCGCCGTCTCATAGACGATCTCGGGCTGAACCAGGCCCGGCTGGCCGCGGTGCTCGGCCTGTCCGCGCCGATGCTGTCCCAGTTGATGAGCGGGCAGCGCGCGAAGATAGGCAACCCGGCCGTGGTGCAGCGGGTGCAGGCGCTCCAGGAGTTGGCCGGTCAGGTCGCGGACGGCAGCGTCAGCGCCGCCGAGGCCACCGACCGGATGGAAGAGATCAAGAAGACGGCGGGCGGATCGGTGCTGAACAACACCGCGCAGACCACCTCGTCGACGGGGGCCACCACCGTGCGCCGGGTGGTGCGGGAGATCCAGTCGCTGCTGCGGTCGGTCTCCGACGCCGGCGAGATCATCGACGCGGCGAACAGCCTCGCCGCCACCCACCCCGAACTGTCGGAGTTCCTCAGGGTCTACGGTGCCGGCCGCACCGCCGACGCGGTCGCCCACTACGAGGCGCACCAAAGCTAGCCAAACGCGGGCGGCCATCGGGGAGTTGGCCGCGGGCGACGTGATCCAGAAGCGGACGGGGCGCAATGGGTGAGATCTTCGCCGGTCGGTACGAGCTCGTGGACCCGATCGGACGGGGTGGAGTGGGCGCGGTCTGGCGCGCCTGGGACCACCGGCGCCGCCGTTACGTGGCGGCCAAAGTGCTGCAACAGAGCGACGCACACACGCTGTTGCGCTTCGTCCGGGAGCAGGCGCTGCGGATCGACCATCCGCACGTACTGGCCCCGGCGAGCTGGGCCGCGGACGATGCGCAGGTGCTGTTCACCATGGACCTGGTGCACGGCGGCTCGCTGGCCCATCTGACCGGGGACTACGGCCCGTTGCCGCCGCGGATGGTGTGCACGCTGATGGACCAGCTGCTGGCCGGGCTGACCGCCGTGCACGCCGAGGGTGTGGTGCACCGGGACATCAAGCCGGCGAACATCCTGCTGGAGGCCACCGGCACCGGCCGCCCGCATCTGCGGCTGTCCGACTTCGGTATCGCGATGCGCAAGGGTGAGCCGCGGCTGACCGAGGCCAACTACGTGGTGGGGACGCCGGGTTACTTCGCGCCGGAGCAGATGCTGGGCGCCGAGCCGGACTTCCCCGCGGACCTGTTCGCGGCCGGACTGGTCGCGCTGAGCCTGATCACCGGCGCCCGGCCGGACGCCGAGGCGCTGGTCCGGCGGTTCGCCGAGCAGGGGATACCGCCGGCTCCGGAGGACGTGCCGGAGCCGTTGTGGCAGGTGCTGGCGTCGCTGCTGCACCCCGATCCGGAGGCCCGGTTCAAGACCGCGACGGGGGCACGGAAGGCGCTGCTGGCGGCGGCCGAGCTGCTGCCGGAGGCGACCATCGAGGACGAGGTCATCGAGGTCTTCGACCACATCGGCCCGCTGCCGACCGGGTTCGGTGCGGACGGGCCGCTGCGCCCCACCAAGGGCACGGACACCGCCGCGCGCCCCGCCGGGGCCACGGAGTCCGGTGGGACGGCGAGCGGTGGCACGGCCGCCGGGCCGCCGTCCATGTCGGACACCGGGAGCTTCCACCTCGCGCCGCCGGTCCCGCCGCCGCCGAGCACCCCGCCGCCCCCGGTCCGGCCGGCCGGTGCGCCGCCACTGGGCACCCCGCCGCGCGGCACCGTCCCGGCCCCGCCGACCACCCCGCCCCGGACGCCTCCACCGCCCGCGGCCCCGGCTCCAGCTCCGGCTCCGGCTCCGGCTCCGGCTCCGGCTCCGGCTCCGGCTCCGGCTCCGGTCGAGCGGACGGAGATCGTGTCGGCGGCGCCGGTGCCTCCGCCGGCGGCCGCGACCCGCCCGTACACCTCCGGGCAGCCCCCGCTGCCCGCGCAGCCCCCGTCCGGCGGTACCGGAGTGCCGGCGGTGGCTCCCCCGGCCGCCCCGGTACGGAGACCGGGACCGCCCCCGAAGGTCGCGGTCCCGGTCCTGATCGTGGCGCTGCTGTGCATCGCCGTCGGGGTGTGGGCGCTGATCGCCGGCTGATCCGCGGTCGGCTACCCCACACGCGGCGGCGCGGACCGGCGCGGTGACGCCTGGGTCGTCTGCTGGTCCATGGGCGGCGTGCGGGAGAGCCGGGCCGCGGCCGCCCGGCGCGCGAGCAGCGTCCAGGCGCCCAGCCCGGCCAGCAGCACGATGCCGGCGCCGATCCCGGCGTACCCCACGAGCGTCCGGATGCCGCCCGCCGGCCGGCCCGCGGTGTCCCCGGGGTCGACGGTGAAGTCGCCGGCCGGCTCGACGTAGCCCGGTCCGGCCTGCGGGGTGCCGCGGGCGTCCACCCGGAGGGTGAGGTCGGCGCCCTCGGGGAAGGCCGATGCGGCCCGCGAGGTGAGGGTGACCGCGACGTAGTACCAGCCCGCGAAGCGCATCCCGGCGACCGCGCGGTCCGGTGCCCAGCGGTTGCCGTGGGCCACCGGCGCGGTGAAGTCGCGGGCGGCGGCCGGCTTCCCGGCGTACGCGACGAAGCGGGCCTCCCGGACCCTGCCGCGGGCCGGGTTGTAGACCGCGAGTCCGAGGGCGTCGGGAACGTACGCGGTGGACGGAGCAGGGGAGTTGGGGAGCTCCGCACTGAGGTTGAGCCGCTGGCCCCAGTCCACCGGGACGCGGTAGAAGCGGGTCTCGCCGGGGGTGAGGCGGTCCTTCCAGACGCCCTTGCCGACCGTGGCGGCGTCGTTGAAGCCGGTGCCGCCGGCGACCGGGTGCGCGGTGGCGTCCGCGGGCGGCGCGGGCGTGGCCGAGCTCCGACTCCCCTCAGACGGACGGGTGGAGGGCCGGCCCTTGAGCGCGGGTTCGGTGAAATGGCCGATTTCGATGGGCCAGGGCTCGGGCCCGGAGGTCGCCGGCCCCTCGCGACTGACCACGACGTAGTACGGGCCGGCCTGCTGGCAGCCGGTGACGTCCGGGCCGATGAGGCGGGCGGCGTAGTCGGCGGCGGGATAGGCGGTGCCGCCGCTGTGGAACTGGGCCGTCCCCGATACGCCGCAGGTGGTGCCGCCGCTGTCCTGGACCGTGACGGTCAGTTTGTCGCGGTAGTCCTCGACCTTGGTGCCCGGCCGGGGTGCGGCGACCGCCGAGAAGTAGGCGTTGCTGGAGGCGTCGAGGACCACGGCGTAGTACTTGGTCTCACCGCGCCGGAGGGTGTCCGCGTGCTGCCCGGGGCCGAGCCGCGGGGCGTCGGCCGCGCCGGCGGTGCCCTTGACGGCGGTGCCGTCGGACGCCATCCGATAGCCCGGTACGCCGTCGGCCGCGGCCGCCGCTCCCGGTGTGAGCACCAGCGCCGTCAGCGCGGTCAGAGCAGCGGCCCGGCGCCCGGTGCCGGAGGCGCTCACCGCGCCCCTCCCCCGCTGTCCGCGCCGCTCGTCCGCGGCTTCCGGCGGGCCCAGACGTACGACAGGCCGAGGCCGCCCAGCATCAGCACGCCCACCACGCCCACGGAGACGCCGGCGACCCGGACCGCGGGCCAGCCGCCGCTGCCCGCGGGACCGGCGGTGCCGGACGCCGAACCGCCGTCGGGCGTCTCGTTCTTGAGGGACACCGCATCCGCCTCCGGCCCGGCCTTCGCCTGGCCCAGGACGGCGACCCGGAGCACCACGCCGATCCGCGGGTTCTGCGCGATCTCGGCGGCCCGGGCCCCGAGCGTGACCGCGATGTAGAAGTCGCCGTCGGCGTGGACGGGGATGACGTTGGGGTGGGTCTCGTAGCGGTTGGTCCAGGAGACCGGCACCGTGCCCATGCTCAGCGAGGCCGGCCGCCCGGTGTACGGCACCTGCGGGGTGAACTCACCGGTCCCGCTGCCGACCGGGGCGCGGAACGGCGTGTAGACCTGGGTGCTGCCGAACGAGACATGGGAGCTGTGGCCGGACCGCGTCTCATTGGCGAACTCCACGTCGTAGCGGAGCTGTTGGCCCCAGCTGACGGGCACCTTGTACCAGCGCGTCTGCGCGGGGAGGATCGTGTCCCGCCAGACGCCGGGGCCCAGCGGGCGGGCGTCGTTGAAGCCGGTGCCGCCGGTGACGTCCTGGGGCGGGGTGGTGGGCAGCGTGGCGTTCTTGCCGCCCGCGCCGTATTCCGGGGCCGACTGCGCGGGGGTGACGCCCTTCTTCAGCGGATGTTCCACGTGAAACGTCAGCTCCACCGGCCAGCGCGCGGCGTCCGAGCCGGTGTCCGCGCGGCGCTCGACGACCAGCCAGTACCGGCCCGCCTTGTCGCAGCTGCCGTTGCCGCTCTGCGACGGGATGCGGCTGACGCCGGCGGTCAGCGGTGTGGCGCCCTCCCGCTGCCCGAATCTCGCGGTGGAGGACTGGCAACTACCGTCCGTGCCATAGGCGATGCGGGCGCTCACGGTGTCGCGGAAGTCGACCGCGGCACCGGACGGGGGCACCGCGGTGGCCGAGAAGTCGGCGGTCGAGGCCGCGTCCAGATCGGTGGCGTAGTAGCGCACTTCGTTGGGGCCGATGGTGTCCAGATACTGCCCGGGAGCGAGGGCCGGTGCGCCCTGCCGGTCGTCGGTGCCGCGTATCCGCGTGCCCTGGAACGCGTAGCCGGACGCGGAGAGTTGGCCGGCGCGCTGCACCTGGCGGGCGAGCGAGGCGGCGTCAGGAGCGTCGTAGTACTGGCCGTTGCCGGACTTGGCGATGCACTGGAGCTGGGGGCGAGCCTTGGCGGCCGCCTGGAAGCCGATGACGTCGATGTGCAGATCGGCGCCGGACGCGGCGAGTTGGGAGGCGATCTGGCAGGGCGGCGGGGTCTGGCAGGTGTCCTCGCCGTCCGAGATCAGCAGGACGGTGCGCTTGCCGGCCGCACCGGCCGCGGCCTTGGGGAGATCCTGCGCGGCCTTGGTCAGAGCGAGGCCGATGGGGGTGTCGCCCCTGGGGGTCACGCCCGCCACGGCCCGGTTCAGTCCGGCCCGGTCCAACGGGCCGACGGGGTGCGCGAGCCGGGTGTCGTCGCAGCCCTTTGGCTTGTCCGCGCCGTAGACCCGCAGACCGGTGGGATAGCCCTCGGGCAGAGTGTCGACGACGGTGCCGACGGCCTTGCGGGCCGCGGCTATGCGGGTGCTGCCGGCGCCGTCGCTCCCGGCCATCGAGCCGGAGGAGTCCAGGACCATCACCAGCCCGCTGCCCTCGGCGGCCGGCGTCGCCCGTGGGGCCGCCTCGGCCGGCAGCACCGCCGCGGACAGTGCCAGCAACACCCCGCCGACCAGCGCCACCGCCCGCCTGCGTGGTGGTCGTGCCATGTCTCGTCCCCCTCGCATCCCGCCGTCGCCGCCCGGACATCGACGTCACGACCAGCGACTTTGCCACTGCAATCGATCAATATGCGATAGCAAACTCAGGAGCCCGCGTGCCCGCCCCGGTCACGTACGAAACCCCGGTCGCCCTTGGGCAACCGGGGTCCATACGAACTGTGCTGTGCGTGTCGTCTCACACACCCGAACCTGCGGGCACGGAGTCGGTCGCCTCCGTCCACAGATCCTGCTCGGCGCGATCCGCCTGGATCTGGCGGTACACGAGGAGCCCGCCGATGGCGGCCAGTGCGACCAGGAGAAGCTTCTTCACCGCGCGACCTCGTCTTTCGTTGACGTAAGGGACCCTATGTCGGCCGATGATACACACCGGTCGATACCGATCGGTTATCTAGCCCGCACTCGGCAACACCCCGTCCGGGGGCGTCGAGGGGGCCCAACTCCCGCACCTTCACAACGAATCACGTCCGGATGCGGTTCCCATGGCCGGCGAGTGCCGGTAAAAGAATCAGCCCGGGCGGAGAAATCTCCGGCCGGGCCGATTGTGCGGTGCGGCTACCAGGACTTGAACCTGGGGCCTCTTCCTTATCAGGGAAGCGCTCTAACCGTCTGAGCTATAGCCGCTCGCTATCTGCAGCCACTCGCTCGCTGCACCAGAAGATTAGCGCACTTCAGAGGCGTTCCCAAAATCGGTTCCGGAGGCCTTGGGAACGCCCTGAGCCAACCGCCCTTCGGGAGGCCTCACTCGTCCTCCGCGAGCGTCAGCTCCACGCCGCCCACGAAGCCCGCCGACAGGTTGTAGATGAAGGAGCCCAGGGTGGCCAGCGCGGTCGCCAGCACCACGTCGATCAGCGCGATGACGGAGGTGAACAGCAGCACCCGCGGCAGCGAGAGGAACGACTGCAGGTCGAAGCCCCCGCCCTCGGCGGAGCCGGTCGCCTCGCTGATCGTCTTGCCGACGGTGGAGAAGACGCCCATCGCGTCCATCACCATCCACAGCACCGCCACCGCCACCACCGTGCAGACGCCCAGTGCGACGGACAGCAGGAAGCTCACCTTCATCACCGACCACGGATCGGTGCGCGCGACCCGGAGCCGGGCCTTACGGGTCCGCGGGGCCGTGCTGGCACCCGTACGCGGCTTGCGCACGGCCTGTTCGGTTCCGGCCCCTGCGCCGCCCGTGCGATACGCCTGGGGCGGCTGGTACGGCTGCTCAGCGCCGCCCTGCGGCTGTGCCTGGCCGCCACCCGCCGTCTGCGACTGGGGCTGGGGTTGTGGCTGTCGGGTGTTGCTCACGGTTCCCCCCTCGTGTGCGCCCGCGTCCCGGGCGCCCTCGGACGCGACGGAGCCACGGGCGCTGCGCTCCTCCTGGGATGCGGGTTCCGCCGCGGAGTCCGATGTGACTCCCGCCGTGCCCGTCGCAGCGCCCGTGGCTCCACTCACGACCTACTCCTCGTGCTACTCCGCCGCGGGCGCCTCGCCCTCGGCTGCGGTGGACCCGGACCCCTCGGCCCCGTCCGTCTCCTCGGGCCCGTCGGGCCCGTCGACCTCCACGGCCTCCCGGCCGGCCTCGGCGTTCCGCGCGATACCGACGACGGCATCCCGCTTGCCCAGGTTGATCAGTTGGACGCCCATGGTGTCACGGCCGGTCTCCCGGACTTCGTTGACCCGCGTACGGATCACGCCACCGCCCAGCGTGATCGCGAGGATCTCGTCGGTCTCCTCGACGACCAGCGCCCCGACCAGCGAACCCCGGTCCTCGACGATCTTCGCGGCCTTGATGCCGAGGCCGCCGCGGCCCTGGACGCGGTACTCGCCGACCGCGGTGCGCTTGGCGTAGCCGCCGTCGGTGGCGGTGAAGACGAAGGTGCCCTCCCGGACCACGTTCAGCGAGAGCATCTCGTCGCCCTCGCGGAAGCTCATGCCCTTCACACCGGAGGTGGCCCGGCCCATGGGGCGCAGCGCCTCGTCGGTCGCGGTGAACCGGATCGACTGGGCCTTCTTGCTGATCAGCAGCAGGTCGTCGGCCTCGGAGACCAGTTCGGCGCCGATCAGCTCGTCGTCGGTGCCGTCCTCCTGCTCGCGCAGGTTGATCGCGATCACACCGCCGGAGCGGGGCGAGTCGTAGTCCTTGAGCGCGGTCTTCTTCACCAGGCCGGCCTTGGTGGCGAGGACCAGGTAGGGCGCCGCCTCGTAGTCGCGGATCGCCAGGATCTGCGCGATCTGCTCGTCCGGCTGGAAGGCCAGGAGGTTGGCCACGTGCTGACCGCGCGCATCCCGCCCGGCGTCCGGGAGTTCGTACGCCTTGGCGCGGTAGACCCGGCCCTTGTTGGTGAAGAACAGCAGCCAGTGGTGGGTGGTGGAGACGAAGAAGTGGTCGACGATGTCGTCTTCCTTGAGCTTGGTGCCCCGCACGCCCTTGCCGCCGCGCTTCTGCGAGCGGTAGTCGTCGGTCTTCGTCCGCTTCACGTAGCCGCCACGGCTGATGGTGACGACGATGTCCTCTTCGGCGATCAGGTCCTCGATGGACATGTCGCCCTCGAAGGGCACCAGCTTGCTGCGCCGGTCGTCGCCGAACTTCTCGACGATCGCGGCGAGTTCCTCGCTGATGATCTGGCGCTGCCGCTCGGGGGAGGCCAGGATCGCGTTGTACTCGCTGATCTTCCGCTGGAGCTCGTCGTGCTCGGCGGTGATCTTCTGCCGCTCCAGGGCCGCCAGCCGGCGGAGCTGCATCTCCAGGATCGCGTTGGCCTGGATCTCGTCGATCTGGAGCAGGCCCATCAGGCCCTCGCGGGCCACGTCGACCGTCTCGCTGCGCCGGATCAGCGCGATGACCTCGTCGATCGCGTCCAGCGCCTTGAGCAGACCGCGCAGGATGTGGGCGCGCTCCTCGGCCTTGCGCAGCCGGAACTTCGTCCGGCGGACGATGACCTCGACCTGGTGCGTGACCCAGTTCCGGATGAAGGCGTCCAGGGAGAGGGTGCGCGGCACGCCGTCGACCAGCGCGAGCATGTTCGCGCCGAAGTTGGTCTGGAGATCGGTGTGCTTGTAGAGGTTGTTGAGGACGACCTTGGCGACCGCGTCCCGCTTGAGGACGATCACCAGTCGCTGGCCGGTGCGCGAGGAGGTCTCGTCGCGGACGTCCGCGATGCCGCCGATCTTGCCGTCCTTGACCAGGTCGGCGATCTTCTGCGCGAGGTTGTCCGGGTTGACCTGGTAGGGGAGTTCGGTGACCACCAGGCACTGGCGGTTCTGGATCTCCTCGACCTCGACGACCGCGCGCATCGTGATGGAGCCGCGGCCGGTGCGGTACGCCTCCTCGATGCCCTTACGGCCCACCACCAGCGCACCGGTGGGGAAGTCGGGGCCCTTGATCCGCTCGATCAGCGCGTCCAGCAGCTCCTCGCTGGACGCCTCCGGGTGGGCCAGCGCCCACTGCGCGCCCTCGGCGACCTCGCGGAGGTTGTGCGGCGGGATGTTGGTGGCCATGCCGACCGCGATACCGGCCGAGCCGTTGATCAGCAGGTTGGGGAAGCGGGACGGCAGGACCGTCGGCTCCTGGTTCCGGCCGTCGTAGTTGTCCTGGAAGTCGACGGTCTCCTCGTCGATGTCCCGGAGCATCTCCATCGACAGCGGCGCCATCTTGCACTCGGTGTACCGCATGGCCGCGGCCGGGTCGTTGCCCGGGGAGCCGAAGTTGCCGTTGGAGTCGACCAGCGGCATCCGCATCGACCACGGCTGCGCCAGGCGGACCAGCGCGTCGTAGATGGAGGTGTCACCGTGCGGGTGGTACGTACCCATGACGTCGCCGACGACGCGGGCGCACTTGTAGAAGCCCTTCTCGGGGCGGTAGCCGCCGTCGTACATCGCGTAGAGCACACGGCGGTGCACCGGCTTGAGGCCGTCGCGGACGTCGGGCAGCGCACGCGAGACGATGACGGACATCGCGTAGTCGAGGTAGGAGCGCTGCATCTCCGTTTCGAGCCCGACGGGCTCGACGCGCATTCCGACGCCTTCGATGGTGGCGGGCGCGCCCTCGGCGGTCACGCCGTCCGGGGTCACAGGGGGGTTCTCGTCGGCCATGGTGGTTCAAAGTCCTTTCGAGCTGCGGCTGGTGTGCGGGCCGACAGGGCTCAGATGTCGAGGAAGCGGACGTCCTTGGCGTTGCGCTGGATGAACGAGCGGCGCGCCTCGACGTCCTCACCCATGAGGACGGAGAAGAGGTCGTCCGCGCGGGCCGCGTCGTCCAACGAGACCTGGCCGAGCACCCGGTGGTCGGCGTCCATGGTCGTCACGCGCAGCTCCTCGGCGTTCATCTCGCCGAGACCCTTGAACCGCTGGATGGAGTCCTCACGGATCCGCTTGCCGTTCTGCTTGCCGCGCTCGATCAGCACGTCCCGCTCCGGGTCGGAGTAGGCGTACTCGAAGTCGTCCCGGCCCCACTTGATCTTGTAGAGCGGCGGGCGGGAGAGGTAGACGTGCCCGGCCTCGACCAGCGGCCGCATGAAGCGGAACAGGAAGGTCAGCAGCAGGGTGTTGATGTGCTGGCCGTCGACGTCGGCGTCCGCCATCAAGATGATCTTGTGGTAGCGGAGCTTCTCGATGTCGAAGTCCTCGTGGACGCCCGTGCCGAAGGCCGAGATCAGCGCCTGGACCTCGTTGTTCTGGAGGATCTTGTCGACCCGGGCCTTCTCGACGTTGAGGATCTTGCCGCGGATCGGGAGGATCGCCTGGTACTCCGGGTTCCGGCCGGACTTGGCCGAGCCGCCGGCGGAGTCACCCTCGACGATGAAGATCTCGCACTTGGTGGGGTCGTTGGACTGGCAGTCACTCAGCTTGCCGGGCAGCGACGCGGTCTCCAACAGGCCCTTGCGGCGGGTCAGATCACGCGCCTTGCGGGCCGCGACCCGGGCGGTGGCCGCCTGGATGCCCTTGCGGATGATGTCCGCGGCCTCGTTGGGGTTGCGGTCCAGCCAGTCGTTGAGGTGCTCGTGGACGACCTTCTGGACGAAGGTCTTGACCTCGGTGTTGCCCAGCTTGGTCTTGGTCTGGCCCTCGAACTGCGGCTCGGCGAGCTTGACCGAGATGATCGCCGTCAGACCCTCGCGGATGTCCTCACCCGTGAGGTTGTCGTCCTTCTCGCGGAGCAGCTTCTTGTCGCGCGCGTAGCGGTTGATCAGGCCGGTCAGCGCGGCGCGGAAGCCCTCCTCGTGGGTACCGCCCTCATGGGTGTGGATGATGTTCGCGAAGCTGTAGACACCCTCGCTGTACTGGGTGTTCCACTGCATCGCGAGGTCGACGGAGAGGTTCCGCTCCTTGTCCTCGGCCTCCACCGAGACCACCGTCGGATGCACCAGCTCGCCCTTGCGGGAGTTGAGGTACTTCACGAAGTCGACGATGCCGCCCTCGTAGTGGTACCGCACCGAGAGCGGCTTGCCGTCCTCGTCCACGTGGTCGGCGCGCTCGTCCTTGAGCGAGATGGTCAGCCCCTTGTTGAGGAACGCCATCTCCTGGAAGCGCCGCGACAGCGTCTCGAAGCTGTAGGTGGTGGTCTCGAAGATCTCGCCGTCGGCCCAGAACGTGACCGAGGTGCCGTGCTCGTCGGTGGCCTCGTGCTGGGCCAGCGGGGCGGTGGGCACGCCCTGCTTGTACTCCTGGGTCCAGCGGTAGCCGTCCGTGCAGATCTCCACCGCGACCCGGGTCGACAGGGCGTTCACCACGGAGACGCCCACGCCGTGCAGACCACCGGAGACCGCGTACCCGCCGCCGCCGAACTTGCCGCCGGCGTGCAGCACCGTCAGCACGACCTCGACGGCCGGCTTGTTCTCGGACGGCACGATGCCGACGGGGATACCGCGGCCGTTGTCGACGACCCGGACACCGCCGTCGGCGAGGATCGTCACCTCGATGGTGTCGGCGTGGCCGGCCAGCGCCTCGTCGACGGAGTTGTCGACGACCTCCTGCACCAGGTGGTGCAGACCGCGCTCGCCCGTGGAGCCGATGTACATGCCGGGGCGCTTGCGAACCGCGTCCAGGCCCTCAAGGACGGTGATCGCGCTGGCGTCGTACGACTTCTCCACCGAGGAGTCGCCCACGGCGCCGGCCGAACCCCCCTCTTCGGTAGAAGCCATGTTGTTCTCGTTGAGGTCGCCGGAGTCGGCCACGAAGCGCCCTTTCTGGCACAGCACGAGCCCTTCCACACCTGTTGCGATCTCCCCGCGAAGGACAGGTGGGAGCGGCTCGTCGTTCGACTTGTTCCGCGAGTGGGCGGGATTGCTACCAGTCTACCGGTAGCGCTGACACTCATGGGGGTTTGCAGGCGCCTGAGTCGTCATGTGCCGCCCTGAAGTGCCATCCACCGACTCCCCATATACGAGACGGGGCCCCAGGGCGCTCACGCAGGCACCCAGCGCTTCTGGATGTCAACCGCCGGCTACCGTGAGCGGAGTCTCATACGTCACACGTGTTTACAAGGCCCGTACGGGAGTGCGCCGTTTCCCGTGAAACCGCCCCTGACCAGCCACAAACGTGCGCTGGGGGCGGTGTTTCACGTGAAACACCGCCCCCAGCGCACGGGGATTCTCGGCCGTGCGGCGCCACTCATCCGTAGGTGTCGCCGGGGCCCTTGGAGCCCGGCGCGCGCAGCGTCCCGTACCGCCGGGCCGGGCCACCCGGCCCCAGCACCTTGATCATCTTCACCGTGCCGTGGCCCAGGTCCTCGTTGAGGCGGGCCACCAGCTGCGGCGCCAGCAGCCGCAGCTGCGTCGCCCAGGCCGTCGAGTCGCACTGGACGGTCAGCACGCGGGCGTCCTCGTCGTACCGCTGCGGCTCGCAGTGCTGCGCCACCTCGGGCCCCACCAGCTGCGGCCAGCGGCCCATCACCCCGCCGACCGCCGCGGGCGTCTCCCAGCCGCGCTCCGTGATCAGGCGGTTGATCGCGGCGCCCAGCGGCAGCGGGTCCCGGCCGTCCGCCCGTGCGCCCGAGCGCAGCCCGCCGCGGCGGGCCTGCTTCTTCTGCTGTGCGGCCGCGCCCCGGGCACGGGCCTGCTCCTTGGCGGCCACCAGCGCCTGACGTGCCAGGTCCACCCCGGACAGCTCCGGAGTCCTGGGCCGCTCCGGCTGCGGTTCGGTCACCGGTCCACCCTCTCCACCGTGCCGCCCGAGACCGCGTACCGCGCCCCGGCCAGGATTCCCGGCACGTCGTCGTCCACCGCCGCGGTCACCAGGACCTGCTCGCCCGGCGCCACCATCTCCGCCAGCCGCTCCCGGCGCCGGCTGTCCAGCTCGGCGAAGACGTCGTCGAGCACCAGCACGGGCTCATTGCCCTCGGTGCGCAGCAGTTCGTACGAGGCCAGCCGCAGCGCCAGCGCGTACGACCAGGACTCGCCGTGGCTGGCGTAGCCCTTCGCCGGCAACTGCCCCAGCTTCAGCAGCAGATCGTCCCGGTGCGGCCCGACCAGGGTCACACCGCGCTCGATCTCGCTCTTGCGGGCCTCGCCCAGCGCCGCCAGCAGCACGCCGTACAGCTCCTCGCGGTTCGTGGCGGCGGCCATCGCCTCGCCCGCGGAACCGCGGTACTCCAGTCCCAACGGGCCACCGCCCGGCGCCAGTTGCTCGTACGCCTTGTCCGCCAGCGGCCGCAGCGCGGCGATCAGGTCCAGCCGCTGGGCCAGGAGTTCGGCACCGGCGCGGGCCAGGTGCTGATCCCAGACGTCCAGTGTCGACAGGTCCATCTGCCGGCCACCGTGCCGGCGGGCCAGCGCCGCCGTCTTCAGCAGGGTGTTGCGCTGCTTGAGGACGCGGTCGTAGTCCGAGCGCACCCCCGCCATCCGCGGGGAACGGGCGGTGATCAGCTCGTCCAGGAACCGCCGGCGCTCACCGGGGTCACCCTTGACCAGCGCCAGATCCTCCGGCGCGAACAGCACCGTCCGGACGATTCCCACCACGTCACGCGGTCTGACCTGCGACGACCTGTTGATCCTGGCGCGGTTCGCCTTGCCCGGATTGAGCTCCAGCTCGATCAGCTGCTGCCGGTCGCCCTGGACGACCGCGGCCCGGACGATCGCCCGGTCGGCGCCCATCCGCACCAGCGGGGCGTCCGACGAGACCCGGTGGCTGCCGAGCGTGGCCAGATAGCCGACCGCCTCGACGAGGTTCGTCTTGCCCTGCCCGTTGGGCCCCACGAACGCCGTGACGCCCGGGTCGAGCGGGACCTCGGCCCGGGCGTACGAGCGGAAGTCGGCGAGCGACAGATGCGATACGTGCATGGCTACGCGCCGACCTCCCCGGCTGCTGAGCTGGTTGTGCTTACTTCGTGTTCTCGACCGCGTGGCCACCGAACTGGTTGCGCAGCGCGGCAATCATCTTCATCTGCGGCGAGTCGTCCTGGCGGGACGCGAAGCGCGCGAAGAGCGACGCGGTGATCGCCGGCAGCGGCACGGCGTTGTCGATCGCGGCCTCGACCGTCCAGCGGCCCTCACCGGAGTCGGCGGCGTAGCCGCGCAGCTTGGCCAGGTGCTCGTCCTCCTCGAGGGCGTTGACCGCCAGGTCCAGCAGCCAGGAGCGGATGACCGTGCCCTCCTGCCAGGAGCGGAAGACCTCGCGGACGTTCTCCACGGAGTCGACCTTCTCCAGCAGCTCCCAGCCCTCGGCGTAGGCCTGCATCATCGCGTACTCGATGCCGTTGTGGACCATCTTCGCGAAGTGGCCCGCGCCCACCTTGCCGGCGTGCACGGAGCCGAACTCGCCCTCGGGCTTGAGGGCGTCGAAGATCGGCTGCACCTTGGCGACGTTCTCCTTGTCGCCGCCGTACATCAGCGCGTAGCCGTTCTCCAGGCCCCAGACACCGCCGGAGACACCGCAGTCCACGAAGCCGATGCCCTTGGCGGCCAGCTGCTCGGCGTGCTTCTCGTCGTCGGTCCAGCGGGAGTTGCCGCCGTCCACGACCAGGTCGCCGGGCGAGAGCAGCTCGGCCAGCTCGTCGACGGTCGACTGGGTGGCGGCACCGGCCGGGACCATGACCCAGACCACCCGCGGACCCTGGAGCCTGTCCACAAGCCCCTTGAGGCTGTCCACATCGGCCAGGTCCGGGTTGCGGTCGTATCCGATGACGGTGTGGCCTGCGCGGCGGATGCGCTCGCGCATGTTGCCGCCCATCTTGCCGAGACCGACGAGACCGAGCTCCATCAGAGACCCTCTTTGCACATAGTCGTTGCTGTTCGTACCCGCGTCCGAGCCTACGCCGGGGACCCCGTGCACAGCTGTGGGCTCAACCGCTCATCGGGGGCCCTCGGCCGGTCACCGCAAGGGCCCCGGCTGTGCGCCGGGGCCCGGGGGCGGTACGAAGCCGTGCGCCCGCGTCAGCCGGAGAGGCGGACCGGCATGATCAGGTACTTGTAGGCGTCGTCGGCCTCGGCGTCCTTGGCCGGGCGGCCACTGAGCAGCGCGGGCTTGGTCGAGGTGGTGAACGACAGCTGGGCCACCGGGGAGTCGATGGCCGACAGGCCCTCCAGGAGGAAGCCCGGGTTGAAGGCGATCGAGATGTCGTCGCCCTCCAGGTCGACGTCGACCCTTTCCACAGCCTGTGCATCGTCGCTGGAGCCGGCCTCCAGGATCAGCACGCCCTGCTCGAAGCTCAGCCGCACCGGGGTGTTCCGCTCGGCGACCAGCGCCACACGCTTGACGGCCTCGACGAAGGGGGCGGTCTCGATCACCGCGACGGAGTTGAACTCGGTCGGGAAGAGCGTCCGGTACTTCGGCAGGTCGCCTTCGAGCAGGCGGGTCGTGGTCCGCCGGCCGGCGCCCTCGAAACCGATCAGGCCCTCGCCCTTCCCGGAGCCGGACAGCGCCAGGGTGACGGTGTCGCCGCTGCTCAGGGACTTGGCGGTGTCCAGCAGCGTCTTGGCGGGCACCAGGGCGACCGCGGAGGCGTCCGGGCTCTCCGGCTTCCACAGGAACTCGCGGACCGCGAAGCGGTAGCGGTCGGTGGAGGCCAGGGTGACGGTGTCGCCCTCGATCTCGATCCGCACACCGGTGAGCACCGGGAGGGTGTCGTCACGGCCGGCGGCGATGGCCACCTGGGCGGCGGCAGCGGCGAAGACCTCGCCGGAGACGGTGCCGGTGGCGGTCGGCATCGCCGGCAGGGACGGGTACTCCTCCACAGGCAGGGTGTGGAGGGTGAAGCGGGAGGAGCCGCAGACCACGGTCACCCGTACACCGTCGGTGGAAATCTCCACCGGGCGGTTGGGGAGCGCCCGGCAGATGTCGGCGAGCAGCCGGCCGGAGACGAGGACGGTGCCCTCCTCTTCCACCTCGGCGCCCACCGAGACCCGCGCGGAGACCTCGTAGTCGAAACCCGACAGGCTCAGTGCGCCGTCGTCCGCCTTCAGCAGCAGGCCCGCGAGGACGGGCACCGGCGGACGGGCCGGGAGGCTCTTGGCCGCCCAGGCCACTGCCTCCGCGAGTACATCGCGCTCCACCCGGATCTTCACCGGAAACCGCCTCCTGCTGTTGCTGGCTCTCGCCCTGCTGGCTCTTCGTCGTCGGCTGAGTTGCCGGAGACCAGTCTGACGCACGCCGCCGACAGTCGGTGCGGCTCGGGGTCAAGTCGACTCGGCCCGGGCGACGGGCTCCGGAGCCGAGTTGTGCACAGGGCCCGTTTCCGAGCGAAGTCCCCGGTAGATATCCGTGGTCGTAGTAGTAGGCCCTGTGGAAACCGTGGACAACTGACTTTGCGCAGGTCAGCGTCAATTTTTTGTCCACCGCCCCTGTGGGTGGCAGCAGTGGATAAGTGGCCCCGGCTGTGGATCGCGCGAAGTTCTGCACACTCCATGCACAGGGCTAGGGCACTTCTCCCCAGTGCCATCCCCAGCTTTACCCACGTTCCCCACAGCCCAACCCCGGACCTTGGTGTGACCGCTTTCACTCGGCGCGGTGAGGACGGGTGTTGCGTTGCCGAACAGTGGACAGCGGTGTGGAGAAGCTGAGGATCACTGGGGACAACCGCGCTTCACCTGTGGGCAGCCGGTGGACAAGCCGACGCGGGCCCTGTGGATGAATCCTTCGTCCACAGCCTGTGGATATCGGTTGACCACAATTCCACACCCGTCTGACCTCGCCCGATGGCCCGTCACCACACCGGCCTGTGGATCCCACAGGGATAACTTTCCCCTCCCCAGGCTGTGGACGGAAGATTCTTGCCCAATCTGTGGAGAGAGGCCGTGACCAGGCCGAAAATCGAACAGCGCTGGCGCGCTCCACAGTCTTGGGACGACGGCGAACGGCACGCACAGCCCGGCGATCGGCCCGCCGACCCCCTTGGACTCCCCTCCATGAGCGGCCCGCGAGCCCCCGGCCGCGCGGTTGACGACACCGGCCACCGCTTCCCCGGTCCGTACGACGCAGGGCGCCCCGGGAGCGGATCCCGGAGCGCCCTGGTGGCGGTGGCGGCCGGCGGTGGGCCGCACGTCAGCCGTTCTTGATGCGGTTGGTCAGCTCGGTGACCTGGTTGTAGATGGAACGCCGCTCGGCCATCAGCGCGCGGATCTTGCGGTCGGCGTGCATCACGGTCGTGTGGTCGCGGCCGCCGAACTGCGCGCCGATCTTCGGCAGCGAGAGGTCGGTGAGCTCCCGGCACAGGTACATCGCGATCTGGCGGGCCGTCACCAGCACCCGGCTGCGCGACGAACCGCACAGGTCGTCCACGGTCAGCCCGAAGTAGTCGGCGGTCGACGCCATGATCGCGGTCGCGGTGATCTCCGGGGCGGTGTCCTCGCCGCCGGGGATCAGGTCCTTGAGCACGATCTCGGTGAGCCCCAGGTCCACCGGCTGCCGGTTGAGCGACGCGAACGCGGTCACCCGGATCAGCGCGCCCTCCAGCTCGCGGATGTTGCGCGAGATCCGGGACGCGATGAACTCCAGCACCTCCGGCGGAGCGTTCAGCTGCTCCTGCACCGCCTTCTTGCGGAGGATCGCGATCCGGGTCTCCAGCTCCGGCGGCTGGACGTCCGTGATCAGACCCCACTCGAAGCGGTTGCGCAGCCGGTCCTCCAGGGTGACCAGCTGCTTCGGCGGCCGGTCACTGGAGAGCACGATCTGCTTGTTGGCGTTGTGCAGGGTGTTGAAGGTGTGGAAGAACTCCTCCTGCGTCGACTCCTTGCTCGCCAGGAACTGGATGTCGTCGACGAGCAGGATGTCCATGTCCCGGTAGCGCTTGCGGAACGCGTCCGCCTTGCCGTCGCGGATGGAGTTGATGAACTCGTTGGTGAACTCCTCGGAGCTCACGTACCGCACCCGGGTGCCCGGGTAGAGGCTGCGGGCGTAGTGCCCGATGGCGTGCAGCAGGTGGGTCTTGCCCAGGCCCGACTCCCCGTAGATGAACAGCGGGTTGTACGCCTTGGCAGGCGCCTCGGCGACCGCGACCGCCGCGGCGTGCGCGAAGCGGTTGGAGGCGCCGATGACGAAGGTGTCGAAGAGGTACTTGGGGTTCAGCCGCGCGGTCGGTTCACCCGGGCCGGTCGCCGGCGCGGGCTGCGCGGCCAGCGGACCGGGGGCGCCGCTGGGCGCCGGCAGCGCGGAGCCGGGACCGCCCGGCCGGCCGCCGCCACCGGGCGGGGGGAGATCGGGGAGGTCGCGGCGCTGCTGCTCGTACGGCGCGCGCGGACCGTCCGAGGGGCGTGGCCCACTGCGGTCGGGCCCCTGCGACCGGTAGTCGTTCTGGTGCTGCTGGAGATGAGCGGGCGGCGAGGCGCCGTACGGCTCGCGCCACTGCTCCGCGGACGACTCGCGGTCGGGGTAGCCGCCCAGGTGCTGCTGTTGCCAGCCGTACTCCTCACGCGGGCCGACCGCGTCGGTGACGGAGTGCTGGGGCCACGCCCCGGGCTCGTGCCGCGGCTGCGGGTAGTCCGGGTACGCGGGGCGGACGCTCGGCAGGTCGTCGCCCTGGTGCCCGTAGCCCTGGCGGGAGTCCCGCCGCCCTTCATACCCGTCATACGCGTCATGCTGCGCCTGCTGGTGCTGGGTGTGCTGCTGCGGCGCGGGCGGCTGGGGAGCGGGCTCCTCGGCGGAGTCGTCGACGGTGATCGCGATCCGGATCGGCCGGCCGCACTCGTGGCTGAGCGCTTCCCCGATCAGCGGCGCCAGCCGCCCTTCGAGCACACCCTTGGCGAACTCGTTGGGGACGGCGAGCAGTGCGGTGTCCGCGACCAGCGCCAGCGGCTGGGTCCGCTTGAGCCAGTCCTGGTCCTTGGGCTTGAGGCCGTCGGCCTCCGCCCGCAAGAGGTGATCGAGCACACGCGGCCACACTGCGGCAAGATCGGCAGGTACATCAGCCACAGGGCACGCTCTCTCACAGTCCCACGAATGTGTGATTCTCAGGACGGCCGGGAAGGAAATGGAGTTCAGCCACGGTAGTCAGGGCGGGCCTGGGGATTCAAGTTGTTGTCCACAGGCTGTGCATAGTGTGTCCTGGCGGGGGCTCTCCGCACTGTCATGGAGCGGGTTTGACCGAAAGGCGCGGCCCCGCGTACCGTGACCAGGTCGAGTTGTCGATGGCTGCTGCCGCCTGCCTCCGATGGGCAAAGATCGCGCTCTCGTGGTCATGTAGCGGTGCACTCGGGCGTGGCGAGCTACTCGTGGGCGCACGGTGACAGCCAGTCGACGCCCCACAATCTGTCTCTCTGAGACACAAGGATTCCTGGAGCCCCCGAGTGAGCAAGCGCACCTTCCAGCCGAACAACCGCCGTCGCGCGAAGACCCACGGCTTCCGTCTGCGCATGCGGACCCGTGCCGGCCGCGCGATTCTCGCGTCGCGCCGTAGCAAGGGCCGCGGCCGCCTGTCCGCCTGAGCAGCCCGACCTAGGTCCATGTCGTGCTGCCTACCGAACATCGGCTGAGGCGGCGCGAGGACTTCGCGACCGCGGTACGCCGGGGACGCAGGGCCGGTCGCCCGCTCCTTGTCGTGCATTGTCGTAGCGGCGTAACGGACCCGCACGCAGCGGGGGGAAGTGTTCCCCCGACGCGTGCGGGTTTCGTCGTCAGCAAGGCCGTTGGCATTGCGGTCGTCCGCAACAAGGTCAAGCGGAGACTTCGCCATCTCATGCGCGACCGGCTGGACCGGCTGCCCGCCGGTAGCCTGGTTGTCGTACGGGCCCTGCCCGGCGCGGGCGCGGCGGAGTACGACCAGCTGGCCCGCGACCTGGACGCCGCGCTGGCACGGCTGCTGGGAGGGGCGCCGAAAGGCAGCAACCCCACCAGGGCCGCAACCGACGGTGACGCCGTCGGCCCCCGGGCTCCCGGACGGGACCCGGGAGGGAGCGCACAGTGAAGTACCCGCTGCTGCTTTTGATCAAGATCTACCAATGGACCATCAGCCCGTTGCTGGGCCCGGTCTGCAAGTACTACCCGTCGTGTTCGCACTATGGCTACACGGCCATCGACCGGCATGGCGCGGTGAAGGGGACTGCGCTGACCGCCTGGCGCATCCTGCGGTGCAATCCGTGGTCGCTCGGTGGCGTCGACCACGTCCCTCCCCGGAAGCGTCCGGTTTGGCATCAGCGGCTGAGGAGCCGCCTGGGCGGGCCCACCGTCCCTGAGCCTGTCGCCCAGCCCGAGACTCAGCCCAACGCCCAAGGAGCCTGATTCGTGGACACGATCCTCAGTCCCCTTTATTACGCAGTTTCCTGGATCATCGTCCAGTTCCACTCGTTCTTCAGCCTGATCTTCGATCCGAACAGTGGCGCGGCGTGGGGCCTGGCCATCGTCTCGCTCGTGGTGCTGATCCGTGTCTGCCTGATCCCGCTCTTCGTGAAGCAGATCAAGGCGACGCGGAACATGCAGGCGCTCCAGCCGAAGATGAAGGCGATCCAGGAGCGCTACAAGAGCGACAAGCAGCGCCAGTCCGAAGAGATGATGAAGCTCTACAAGGAGTCGGGCACCAACCCGCTCTCGAGCTGTCTCCCGATCCTGGCGCAGTCGCCGTTCTTCATCTCCCTGTACCAGGTCCTCAGCCACATCGCGCAGAACAAGACGGTCGGATTCATCGACCCGACGTTGCTGGCGAGCGCGCAGAAGGCGCACATCTTCGGTGCGCCGCTCGCGGCGAAGTTCATGGACAGCGCGGCGAAGATCGAGAGCCTCGGCGCTTCGGTGACCCACGTCCGCGTGGTCACGGTCATCATGATCGTCCTGATGTCGGCGTCGCAGTTCTACACCCAGCGTCAGCTGATGACGAAGAACGTCGACCTGACGGTGAAGACGCCGTTCATGCAGCAGCAGAAGATGCTGATGTACGTCTTCCCGGTCATGTTCGCCGTCTTCGGTATCAACTTCCCGGTCGGTGTTCTCGTCTACTGGCTGACCACCAACGTGTGGACCATGGGCCAGCAGATGTACGTCATCCGCCGCAACCCCACCCCGGGCAGCAAGGCGTTCACCGAGCGCCAGGAGCGGCTGCGCGCCCAGGGCAAGCTGGTGGAGAGCCCCGCCGAGGTCGCGTCGAAGAAGGCCGCCGAGGAAGCGCGCCAGAACCGCCAGCAGCCCAAGCGGCAGACGAAGGCCAAGCGCCAGACCGGTGCCGGCACGCCGAGCGGTGCCACGCAGAACCGCACGCGGGCGAGCTCGTCGTCGGGCGCTGCCGAGACTTCGGAGTCCGACGCGGCCGCGCCGGACGGCGAGGAGAAGGGTGGTACGCCCGCCAAGGGCGGCGCCGCCTCCGGATCCCGTAACACCAAGTCCGGGCAGCGCAAGGGCCAGCAGCGCCCCAAGCACCCGTCCAAGAAGTAAGAAGGAGTCCTTACGTGACGGACACGACCCCTGCCACCAAGGGCGCCGACACCCTGTCCCGCCTGGAGCAGGAAGGCGAGATCGCGGCCGACTACCTGGAAGGCCTGCTGGACATTGCGGACCTCGACGGTGACATCGACATGGACGTCGAGGCGGACCGCGCCGCGGTGTCGATCATCGGTGACGCGACCAGCCGCGACCTGCAGAAGCTGGTCGGTCGCGACGGTGAGGTGCTGGAGGCGCTGCAGGAGCTGACGCGGCTGGCGGTGCACCGCGAAACCGGCGACCGCAGCCGTCTGATGCTGGATGTCGCCGGCTTCCGGGCGCGCAAGCGCGAGGAGCTCGCCAAGATCGGCACGAGCGCCGCGGCGGAGGCCAAGAGCACCGGCCAGCCGGTGAAGCTCGACCCGATGACGCCGTTCGAGCGCAAGGTCGTACACGACGCGGTGGCCGCGGCCGGGCTGCGGAGCGAGTCCGAGGGCGAGGAGCCGCAGCGCCGCGTGGTTATCCTTCCGGCCTGACGCTTCACGCTCAGTTTTCTTTGGCCCCGTCTGCTCGCAGGCGGGGCCAAAACTTGTCAGCCTTCTGTGTTATCCCCGGTCATAGCGCCGGGTTCCCGGCAGGAAAAGCAGTCCAGAGGAAGGGCGGTTCCCGTGACGGAGGCATCAGCGGAGCTCCCTCCTGCGCCGAAAGAGGCGCAGGAGGTATTCGGCGAGCGCTTTCCGGAGGCCGTACGGTACGGCGAACTGCTCGCCGACGCGGGTGTGAAGCGCGGGCTGATCGGCCCGCGCGAGGTGCCGCGGCTGTGGGAGCGGCACCTGCTGAACTGTGCGGTGCTCTCCGAGGTGGTCCCCGAGGGCGTCTCGGTGTGCGACGTGGGTTCGGGCGCCGGGTTGCCCGGCATTCCGCTGGCGCTGGTGCGCCCGGATCTCAAGATCACGCTCCTGGAGCCACTGCTGCGGCGGACGAACTTCCTCCAGGAGGTCGTCGAGCTGCTCGGACTGGACCACGTCACGGTCGTGCGAGGCCGCGCGGAAGAAGTCATGGGCAAGCTTCCGCAGGTGCATGTGGTGACCGCGCGCGCGGTCGCGCCGCTCGACCGGCTGGCCGGTTGGGGGGTTCCGTTGCTGCGGCCTTACGGGCAGATGCTGGCGCTCAAGGGCGATACCGCGGAGGAGGAGCTCAAGGCGTCCCGGGCTGCGCTGAGCAAGCTCGGTGTGGTGGACACATCGATCGTGCACGTCGGCGAGGGCGTGGTGGATCCGCCGTCGACCGTGGTGCGCGTCGAGGTGGGCGAGAGCCCCGGCGGGGTGCGTTTCGCGGCCAAGCGGGCGAAGGCGGCACGCACCAGTCGCGCGTCGAGGGGGCGCCGGCGCTGATGCCGGGA
This sequence comes from Streptomyces sp. NPDC093097, assembly GCF_044754325.1. Classification (NCBI taxonomy): domain Bacteria; kingdom Bacillati; phylum Actinomycetota; class Actinomycetes; order Kitasatosporales; family Streptomycetaceae; genus Streptomyces; species Streptomyces sp. NPDC093097. The sequence continues at coordinate 407,289 of NZ_JBIVOW010000004.1, read as the reverse complement.
TGCCGGAGGAATCCGGCACGGCTTCTGGGCGGTGGGCACAGCCATCCGCGGAACAGCGGATAGGGCGAATTGCTCAAACGCCACAAAGGGTCACAAGACGGAGTGTCGCGTCTTAATCGGACGTGGCGCTGGCATCGTGTTTCACGTGAAACGTCGTTCTCTGCTGCAGGGGATCATCGCCCGCGGTCGTGGGGCTGCCGAGCCGCACGACCGGAAACCCACACGGGTCACGGAAGTATCCACAGGGATGGGTTCATCCACAGGAGAACGGACCTCACTGGTTCGCGATACCGAAAGCATGGCAGGCTCTCACCATCGTGAGCCTGATGTCGAGGAGAGTGAATCCTTGCGGTCCGACGCCAACATCGCGGGACCGATGACCGATCCGGTCCCCGGTCCCCGCAACGAGTCGTTCGGGGACGACGTTTCACGTGAAACGCCGCCCCTGATGGACAACACACCACTAGGTGGCGCAGCGCAGCTGGCGGTAGGGGCGATGGGCCGCACAGGCGAGGGGCTGCCCCGTCCTGAAGAGACCCGGGTCATCGTGGTCGCCAATCAGAAGGGCGGAGTCGGTAAGACCACCACCACGGTGAACCTCGCGGCTTCGCTGGCCCTGCACGGGGCTCGGGTCCTGGTGATCGACCTGGACCCGCAGGGCAACGCGTCGACGGCTCTGGGGATCGACCATCACGCCGAAGTGCCCTCTATCTACGACGTGCTGGTCGAGAGCAAACCACTCTCCGACGTCGTGCAGCCGGTGGTGGAGGTGGAGGGGCTCTTCTGCGCGCCCGCCACCATCGACCTGGCCGGTGCCGAGATCGAGCTGGTTTCGCTGGTGGCGCGCGAGAGCCGGCTGGACCGTGCCATCAAGGCGTATGAACAGCCGCTGGACTACATCCTCATCGACTGTCCGCCCTCGCTCGGCCTGCTGACCGTCAACGCCTTGGTCGCCGGCGCTGAGGTGCTGATCCCGATCCAGTGCGAGTACTACGCGCTGGAAGGCCTGGGGCAGTTGCTGCGGAACGTCGAGCTGGTGCGGGGGCATCTCAACCCCGAGCTCCACGTCTCGACGATCCTGCTCACCATGTACGACGGACGTACCCGTCTGGCTTCGCAGGTCGCCGACGAGGTGCGCACCCACTTCGGCAGCGAGGTGCTCCGGACGAGCATTCCCCGTTCGGTACGTATCTCAGAGGCCCCCAGCTATGGGCAGACGGTGCTCACCTATGACCCGGGATCCAGCGGCGCGCTCTCGTACCTCGAAGCAGCGAGGGAGATCGCTTTGCGCGGGGCGCCACAGTCCGGGGAGCAGGGCCTGAGTGTGAACTACCAAGCACAGCACAGCATCTCGGAGGGGACTCAGTGAGTGAACGACGTAGAGGGCTGGGCCGCGGGCTCGGTGCGCTGATCCCCGCGGCACCCCAGAGCACGGACCCCTCCGGTCCAGCAGTGGGAAGGGGCACGGCGTCACCGTCGTCCGTACCGGTTCTGGCGCCGGACCGCGGGGTGGCGGCCGCCAAGGTGGCCTCACTGCCGACGCCCGGTGTTTCACGTGAAACAGAGGCATCGGCCGGGGCGGAGAGCACCCACGGCAACCCGTCAGAGGTGGCCGGCGCGCACTTCGCCGAGGTGCCGCTGGACGCGATCAGGCCGAACCCGCGGCAGCCGCGAGAGGTCTTCGACGAGGATGCCCTCGCCGAACTGGTCACCTCCGTCAAGGAGGTGGGCCTGCTCCAGCCGGTCGTGGTCCGCCAGACGGCACCCGGACGCTATGAGCTCATCATGGGCGAGCGGCGCTGGCGGGCCTGCCGTGAGGCTGGCCTGGAGAAGATCCCCGCGATCGTGCGGGCCACGGAAGACGAGCGGCTGCTGCTCGACGCGCTTCTGGAGAACCTCCACCGGGCGCAGCTGAACCCGCTGGAAGAGGCAGCTGCCTACGACCAGTTGCTGGAGGACTTCAGGTGCACGCATGACGAACTGGCTGACCGAATCGGGCGTTCGCGTCCGCAGGTCACCAACACGCTGCGGCTGTTGAAGCTCTCGCCGTCCGTACAGAAGCGGCTTGCGGCGGGGGTGCTCTCCGCGGGGCACGCCCGGGCGCTGCTGTCCGTGGACGATCCGGAGGAGCAGGACAACCTGGCACGTCGGATCGTGGCGGAAGGGCTGTCGGTCCGTTCGGTCGAGGAGATCGTGACGCTCATGGGGGCGAGTGCCAAGAGCGCGGGCAAGGCCAAGAAGCCTCGCGCGGGCGCTCGGGTGTCCCCCGCGCTCACCGGTCTGGCCACCCGGCTGTCCGACCGCTTCGAAACCCGCGTGAAGGTCGATCTTGGCCAGAAGAAGGGAAAGATCGTCGTCGAGTTCGCCTCGATGGACGACCTGGAGCGCATTCTCGGCACGCTCGCTCCGGGCGAAGGGCGTGTCCTGGGCAAGTCGCTGGCCGACGAGGGCGGCACAGAGAACTGAGCTGACGCATGCGGCTCATGGGCGAGCCGTGTTCCGGAACCGATACCGGAACACGGCTCGCCCTTTTGCTTTCCTGTAGTACCCGCGCCCGGAAACGGTGGATACGATGCGATCGGGTATGGCACACATCCGTGTGGAGAGACCTCGTGTCGAGGAGAGGGCCATACGATCAGTAAGCCGCACCGGACTACTTGCGGCGGGGTTCGACCCCGCAGCCCTCGGAGGTTCGTTGGTGGTCTGCTCAGGGAGCAGGCGGCGCTGACAGCGCCGGCGCGGTACGGCAGGCGAGGGAAGCGAGGACCAGGTTCCATGGGCCGTCGGCTCGTACCGCTCACACTGGACAATCTTCCGGACCTCCCGAAGCGCTGCCGTTCCTGCGTCTTCTGGGAGCTCGACCCCGTCAGCGGCGAGGCCGCAGTAAAGGCGGGGCGTCCCGAGCTGGAGAAGGAAGCCTGGATCTCAGCGGTCCTGCTGGAGTGGGGTTCCTGCGGGCGCGTTGTCTATGTCGACGATGTGCCGGCCGGATTCGTCATGTACGCCCCGCCGGCCTATGTCCCGCGTTCGACGGCCTTCCCCACCAGTCCGGTCTCACCGGATGCGGTGCAGCTGCTGACGGCATGGCTGAACCCTGGATACCAGGGGCAGGGCCTGGGGCGAGTGATGGTCCAGACGGTGGCCAAGGACCTCATTCAGCGTGGCTTCAAGGCCATCGAAGCATTCGGTGACGCACGCTGGACCGAACCGGCGTGCGTGTTGCCCGCCGACCATCTCCTTGCGGTGGGCTTCAAAACGGTCCGTCCGCATCCCCGATTCCCGCGGTTGCGGCTCGAACTGCGGACGACGATTTCGTGGAAGGAAGACGTGGAGCTGGCGTTGGACCGTCTGCTCGGGGCTGTTCAGAAGGAACCTGCGCTCCGGCCGTTGTAGACGGACCGCTTGATGTTTCACGTGAAACATCGCCGGGGTTTCACGCGAAACAGGCCCGTCCCCACGAAGGGGAGGGCCTGTTTCACGTGAAACGTTACGGCGTTCCTCAGGCGAGGTAGTCCGCGAGGTCGCGCTCGATGGCGGCCTTCGGCTTGGCGCCGACGATGGTCTTCACGACCTCGCCGTCCTTGTAGACGTTCATGGTCGGGATCGACATGACGCCGTACTTGGCGGTGGTCGCCGGGTTCTCGTCGGTGTTCAGCTTCGCGATGACGATCTCGTCATGCTCGGCGGCAATGGCCTCCAGGGACGGGGCGACCTGGCGGCACGGGCCGCACCAGGTGGCCCAGAAGTCCACAAGGACGGGCTTGTCGCTCTTGAGGACAACCTCTTCGAAGTTGTCGTCCGTCACGGTCACCGTGGCGCCGGCCATGGCAATCTCCTTACTGGGGGTGGATGGTGGGAAAGCTGGGTGCGCGGGTCAGGCGGAGGGGGTCTTGTCGGGCTCGGCCGTGGCCTCACCGTCCGAGAGCGCCGCGAGGAACCGCTCGGCGTCGAGGGCGGCCGAGCAGCCCGTACCGGCGGCGGTGATCGCCTGGCGGTAGGTGTGGTCGACGACATCGCCGGCGGCGAAGACACCCGGCAGGTTCGTGCGAGTGCTGGGGGCATCGACCTGGAGGTAGCCCTCGTCGTCGAGGTTCAGCTGACCCTTGAACAGCTCGGTCCGCGGGTCGTGGCCGATGGCGATGAAGAGGCCGGTGACCGGAAGCTCGGCGGTCTCGCCGGTTTTGAGGTTGCGCAGCGTCAGACCGGAGAGCTTGTTCTCGCCGTGGACCTCGGCGACCTCGCTGTCCCAGATGAACTTGATCTTCGGGTCGGCGAAGGCACGCTCCTGCATTGCCTTGCTCGCCCGCAGGGTGTCACGACGGTGCACGACCGTGACGGTCTTGGCGAAGCGGGAGAGGAAGGTGGCCTCCTCCATCGCGGTGTCGCCACCGCCGATCACGGCGATGTCCTGGTCCTTGAAGAAGAACCCGTCGCAGGTCGCGCACCAGGAGACGCCACGGCCGGACAGTTCGTCCTCGCGCGGCAGGCCGAGCTTGCGGTGCTGGGAACCGGTGGCGACGATGACCGCCTTGGCGCGGTGCACCGTGCCCGCGGTGTCGGTGACGGTCTTGATCTCCTCGGTGAGGTCGACCGAGACGATGTCATCCGGCACCAGCTCAGCACCGAAGCGCTCGGCCTGGGCACGCATGTTGTCCATCAGGTCCGGGCCCATGATGCCGTCGCGGTAGCCGGGGAAGTTCTCTACGTCAGTGGTGTTCATCAGCGCACCACCGGCGGTGACGGCGCCTTCGAAAACGAGCGGCTTGAGGGACGCGCGGGCGGTGTAGAGCGCTGCGGTATAGCCCGCGGGCCCGGAGCCGATGATGATCACGTTGCGGACGTCGCTCACGGGTGTCTTCCTTGTCTCTGCCGACGGCTTGCTGGGGTCTTGGAACTCTCACCCCACCCAACGGATCCTAAGGGGCTTGCATTCCCGGAGAGCCGCAGCGCCCGGTCCGTCGTTCAGTCTCGCCGATACGAGTGGGTCAGCAGGACCTTCCCAGGGGCCGGCGGAGCAGCCGAGACACAAGAGGCAGTGACGACATAGGCCGAGACGCTCGTGGGGTCGGAGGGGTGCGGGAGCACGACCAGGAAAGCGTCCTTGCCCTCGTAGGTGCTGCGGGTCGAGGCCAGTGGGTGCTCGGTACGACCGATGCCCTGGCGCACACACGACGGAACGACGTCCGTCTCCCCTCGCAGCGGGGTCTCGGGCGAGCTGCGTGTACCGAGCTTTGGCGTCGGGTGTGTCTTTTTCTCGGCAAGCAACTTGTGGACGTTCGTCCCGAGCGTCGCCTCGGTGAGGCCTGAGGGAGTCCCCGGGCCGGCGGAAGAAGAGCCTTCCTGCTTGGTTGCTTGGACGCCGCTGCTGCCGGTGCTCTGGAGGAGCAGGCCGCCAACTCCAAGCACCGCGGCAGCGGCCGCGGTGCTGAGCAAGACCCGTGGCCACCGCCGGGAGCGCGAAGGGCGCCGCCCCGGCATCTGCCGGCCTGGTCCGGAAGCACCACGGCTTCGTCCGGCCGGCGGGGCAGCCGCGGATGCGCGCGGCGGTGTCTGCGCGCTGGTTTCACATGAAACCGGAGCCGGGGCGGATGACGTTTCACGTGAAACCGAGCCGGTGGAAGGCGATGTTTCACGTGAAACTTGAGGTTCGCCCTTGGCCGCGGCAGCGTCCAACAGTGCCTCCGCAGCAAGCGCTGCATCGATGCGCTCGGCGACGTCGGCGGGCATCCGCGTCGGGCCGGGCAGCGTGCCGAGGAGCCCGCGGATTTCTTCCAGAGACGCATAGACGTCTTCGCACACCGAACAACCTGCGAGGTGATCCCGCAGATCTGTCGCGCGTGAAGGGGAGAGCAGCCCGTCCGTGAGATCGGAGATCTCAGAGACCTCCGGGTGCTCGCCTGCGCCGGTTGCCGACGTCACGCTCGCCCACCTCCGCCCTTCACGGCATCTGTGCCCTTCGGTCCTGCCGTCGGTGGGACGGGTGTCCCCTGCGCCCGGTTCCTTCCCTCGCCCTCGGGATTGCTACCCCCGCCATCGCCGCGCAGATGGGTGACCAAGGGCAGCAGGCGCGCGCGCCCACGTGAGCAGCGGCTTTTCACCGTTCCGGTCGGAACGTCGAGGACCGCGGCGGCCTCTGCGACGGAATATCCCTGCATATCAACGAGGACGAGAGCGGCACGCTGCTCCTGAGGGAGCGTGCGCAGCGCGATGAGCAGTTCGCGGTGCACGTCCTGGCGCTCGGCCGGGACCGCCGCGGACTCCTCAGGTTCGAGGAGCTGTTCCAGGCGCTCGGTCTCAGCGACCGGAGAAGTGCGTCGTGAGGCGGCCTTGCGGGCCCGGTCCAGACAGGAGTTGACCGTGATGCGGTGCAGCCAGGTCGTCACGGCCGACTGGCCGCGGAAGGTGTGAGCGGCGCGGTAAGCGGATACCAGTGCGTCCTGCACCGCATCAGCGGCTTCTTCACGATCACCGAGGGTTCGTAAAGCCACGGCCCAGAGCCGGTCGCGATGGCGCCGGACGATCTCCCCGAAGGCATCCGGGTCACCTTTTACATGCAACGCAAGGAGATCGGCGTCGGTTGGTGTCGAAGCCTTGTCACTGTCGGTGGACACGGGCCCCCCGGCCGTAGCTGCCTGATCTCGATCCCCATTGAAGCCCGCCGGGTGACGAATGTAAATGCTGGGAAGGGCTCCTCGGGCCACCGGAAACGATCTCGGTGGCCCGAGGGGTGTGGCAGCGGGCCGGCCTGGCGGCCGGTCGAATCCCGTACCCACACCCCTCTCGGAAGGCGTGTGCGCTCAGCCGGTGAAGGAGACCTCAGTCACGCCCTGCTTGTAACCGGAGTCGCTGTAGGTGTCGCGCGGCGAGTAGGGCATCGCGGTCATCCACACGACGACGTAGCGCGCCTTCGCCGGCGACTTCAGTGTGACCTTGGCCGTGCTTCCCGACGTCTTGGCCGTACCGAGCTCCCGCATGGAGCTCAGTGGTTCGGACGGCGAGAGGGAGTTGGCGGCGTAGAGCGTCACCGTCGTGTGGTTGCCGGTGTAGTGCAGGCCGATCGAAGCGCTGCTCACCTGCTGCTCCGAGCCGAGGTCGTAGACCAGCCCGACGCCCTTCTTGAAGGCCGGATTCATGTCCGGGCCATCGAGGTAGCTCTTGCTGCGCCAGTACGTTGAGGGGTTTCCGTCGTAGGTGTCCCTCGCCTGGTCGGGGTGCTGCGGTTGGCCGTCCGGGTAGTACTCGGCGCCGTCCACGATCTTGATCGGCTTGCCGGTCGGCTTCTTGGCACCGCCGGCGGATTGCGAGTTCCCCGGGGTGTCCTGGTCGCCTTCCCGCTTCAGCAGGGTGTCCGCCAGCTGCCAGCTGCCCAGGCCCAGGGCGGCGATCAGCAGCGCGGAGACCGACCACTTCAGCGCCTTGCCGGTGCGGCTCTGGAGCGGGGGCGGGGGCGCGGCGACGGGCTGCGTCGCCCGGACGGACTGACCGTTGCGGGCGGGCGACTGCCCATAGGTGCCCTGCTGGAAACCCGTGCGCTGATACGGCGGAGGCGTGGAGAACGCCGTCTCCGGAGGACGGATGCGCGGCATCGCGGCGACGGCCTTGGCCAGTTCCTCCGGCGTGGTGCACGGCGGCTCCTGACGGGACGCGGTGGCCCCGTCGTTGACCAGTGCACGCATGGCGAGCTCGGACAGGCCCCGGTGGACGCCCGCGCGCACCTGGTCGGGCGCGATCAGCCCGACGCCCTTGGGGAGGCCGGGAAGGCCGTAGGCGTCGTTCTCGTACGGCCAGCGCTGGGTGAGGGCGGCGTACAGGAGCGCACCGATCGCCTCGGTGTCCGTGCGCTGCGGGTGCTCGCAGGTGATGCCGCGCAGCGCCGCCATGACGGCGAGACCGCGGATGCGGTACTGACCGGATTCCGTGCGCAGCACCGAGCCCGGGGTCAGCCGCAGATGCGCCAGGCCCTCGCGATGGGCGGCGGCCATGGCCTGGGAGACCTGGCTGACGAGCTGGTAGGCGTCGTGCGGTTCGAGCGGACCGTTGGCGAGGACGGTGGCCAACTCGGTGGCGTCCGGCAGCCACTCATGGACCACGTAGACGAGGTCGCTGTCCTCGACGGCATCAAGGACAGCGACGAATCGGGGATCGCCGAGGAGCGCGGAGGCCCGGGCTGCGGAGAGCACCGGACGGGCACGGGGGTGGTCGGCGGGCAGCACATGCACACCGACGGCTCGGCGAAGTTTTTCGTCGACAGCGCGCCAACTGCTGAATCCGTCCAGACGGGTCACGCACTCTTCGAGTCGGTAACGTCTGGCGAGCTTATGACCGCTGTGGAGTTCCGGTGGCTTGGAAGCGGTCTCCGGCGCACCCTTCTCCTCGGTGCGCGCGGCGTCCTGTTCCTTGCCGGATACCTTCTCGGCCTCCGCACCGTCGTCCGTGGCCCGACCCGCCTTGGCGGTCAGCGGTTCCTCGCCGCTTGTGTCGGCCACGTCGACGGCAGCCGTGCTCCGTTCCGCCACCGTCGTTCCTGCCTCCCCATCCGTTGCAGGCTCAATGAGCCAAGACAATTGTGCCCACAGTCCGCCACTATGCACGACACACGGTGGCAGCCGATGGTTGTGCCCGATCAGCGTCCCAGCTTGGACCTGACCATGCCTACCAGGGCGTTCAGCTCCTCGATCCGCATTTTTCGGGCGGCGAGGTAGAAGACGGCCAGAAGTGCGGCTCCGCCGCCGACGAGCGCGGCGAGCGAGCCGACGAACCCGGTGCCGAGCGCCTGCATCAGCACGTACACCAGGACGCCGGAGACGATCGTGGCCGGGATGCTGGCGCCGGCCAGCCGTGCGTAGGTCCGCACCACGTGCGCGGTGTCCAGGTCGCCGCCCATCCGCTTGCTCAGGCGGCGCCAGGCGACGCCGACGCCGATGACGTAGGCGAGGCCGTAGGAGGCGGCCATGCCCACCACGGCCCAGTGGGCGGGCAGGACCAGGAAGCAGAGGGCGGAGGCCGCGGCGTTGACGCCGGCGACGATCACCGTGTTGTAGAAGGGGGTCCGGGTGTCCTCGTACGCGTAGAAGGCGCGCAGGACGACGTACTGCACGGAGAACGGGATCAGGCCCACGCCGAAGGCCATGAGCATGTAGCCCATGGGGATGCCGGCGCCGGACGAGCCGTAGACCAGCGTGCACAGCGGGATGCCGAGGGCGAGGAACCCGAACGAGATCGGGACGATGGCCACGGCCGAGGTGCGCAGGCCCTGCGACATGTCGTCCCGGACCGCTCCGATGTCGCCGTCGTGAGCGGACCGGGCCAACCGGGGCAGCAGCGCGGCCATGACGGAGACGGTGATGATCGCCTGCGGCATGTTCCAGATCAGCTGGGCGCTGGCGTAGGAGATGAAGCCGGTGCCCGGGTGGCCCTGATGGTCGGCGGTGTTGCCGGCCCAGGTGGAGAGCTGGGTGACGACCAGGACGCCTGCCTGGTTGGCGAGGACGAACAGCACCGTCCACTTGGCGAGCTTGGCGGCCTTGCCCAGGCCGTGGCCGCGCCAGTCGAAGCGGAGGCGCAGCTTGAAGTCGGCGTCGCGCAGGTACGGGATCATCGCCAGCGCCTGGACCACCAGGCCGAGGAGCGTGCCGATGCCGAGCAGTCGGATGCCCTCGGTGGGGATCGTGGTGACGCCGATGTGGGAGGTCTTCGCCGAGCCGTAGACCCAGATGAACAGGCCGAACGTGGCGATCATGACGATGTTGTTGAGGACCGGGGTCCACATCATCGCGCCGAAGCGGCCGCGGGCGTTGAGGATCTGGCCCATGACCACGTGCAGGCCCATGAAGAAGATCGTGGGCACGCAGTAGCGGGTGAAGGCGACCGCGACCTCGTTGGCCGCCGGGTCGCGGGAGATGTCGAACGAGACCATCTTGACCAGCAGCGGTGCGGCGAAGACCGCCAGTGCCGTCAGCACGCCCAGGACGACGACGACCAGGGTGAGCAGCCGGTTGGCGTAGGCCTCGCCGCCGTCCTCGTCCTCCTTCATCGCGCGGACGAGCTGCGGGACGAAGACGGAGTTCAGACCGCCGCCGATGGTCAGGATGAAGATCATCGTCGGCAGCTGGTAGGCGACCTGCCAGGAGTCACCGAGCACCGCGCCGCCGAGCGCCGCGACGATCAGTGCCGAGCGGACGAAGCCGGTGAGCCGGGACACCATCGTGCCGGCGGCCATCACGGCGCTGGACTTCAGCAGCCCGGACGCGCGGCCGCCGGACGGCTTGCCGGCCGCTGGGGCCGGCTCCGGCTCGGTTTCCTCGACGGTCTGCTGGGCCACCGGCTCCGGAGCTGCCGCCGCCGGCGTCTGCTGGGCCACCGGGGACGGCCCGGAGGGCGACGGCTGGTACGGCTGCTGCTGGTCGTGGAAGAGGTGCGCGAAGGCGTCCCGCTCGCCGGCGCCCTGGGCCATCAGCGCGTCGCCGCCGGCGAACTGCACCGTCGCGTCGGCCTCGCCGTGCGACAGGTCGTGCGTCGGCCCCTGGGGCTCCGCCGGTGCCGGCGCGGGCCACTGCTGAGGGCCGGGAGGCTGCTGGTAGAGCGGGTACGCGGGCTGTCCCGGGGCCGCGGCGTGGTCAAAGGGCGACTCGCCGGCCGGGTCCTGGGCCGTCGGGGCCGGTGCCTGGTACGGGTCGTTGCGGTAGGCGTCCCGGACGTAGGGGTCCTGGTCCGCGGGCAACGGCGGCGTCGGAGGGACCGCCCCCGAGGGATCGCCATGCGAGCCCCGGCCGCGGCCACCGTCATACGGCGCATTCATCGCTGCCCCACCTCATCCGTCGCCGGCCATCCGGCCCCGTCGTCTATCAACGGTCCACTTTCTCACCTGAGCCGGACGGCCCGGACTTATCCGATCCGGTGTCCGACGTGGGGTCACTCGGCTGCTCAGGGCTGTCCTCGCCCGGGCCGCCGTTGTCATCGTCCTTGCCTTCGGCGGTGGAACCGCCGCTGTCCTCGCCGTTCTCCTCGTCACCGGTGCCCTCGGCGGCCGCCCGCTTGCGCTGGAGGTAGATCCGCACACCGGCGAGCACGAGCAGCAGAACGCCGCCGGCGATGACGAGCATCACAGTGGCGGTGATCTCGGTGACGTTCACCCGGAACGTCATGGGCGCACCATAGGGCTTGCCGTCCGCGGTGTAGAGCCGGGCGGTCACCCAGGCCAGACCGTTGGCGTTCGCCGTGGTCTCGAACTTGAAGGACTGGCTGTGCCCGCCGTCCACCTTGATCTGCTGGGACTTGCCGACGTCCAGGCGGTTGGGCTGCGAGGAGGTCAGCCGCAGGGTCAGGCCCTGGACGCCCTGCAGGAGGTTGTTCTGGACCGTCACCGGAATCGTGGCGCTGCGCCCGGAGAGCGTGGCCTCGGACTTCCGGATCAGGTGGACCTTCTTGGTCAGACCGTCGAGGTAGTCGCGTACCGAGGTGCGGAACGCGGCGGCGCCCTTGGGGTCGCCCCGCCACGACGTCGACGTCGCGCGCATTATGGCGTTGCCGAACGGGGTGACCACGCGTTCCGGCTGGGCCAGGACCACCTGGAAGTCGTCCAGTGCGGTCTGGGTGTCCTCGATCTGCCGGAAGGCGTCGACCGGGAGCTCCTGGCGGCGCAGCGACGACGGGTAGGAGGAGCGGCTGGGGATCTGGCGGTTGGCGTCCGGGTCGGGCTTGGCCTTGGCCGCGTCACCGAGCTTCGTCGGCTGGGTCCAGCCGGCCTGCTCCAAGTTCCGCAGCGCGCCGGCCATCGCCTGGGCCTGGGCCGCCGAGGGCATCCGCTGCGGCGCGACGACGACGCTGCGCTGCTGCTCCGGGTTCTCCAGACCGATCATCTGGGCCTCGGCGAGGAACTCCTGGATCGCGAGGCTGGCGTTCCCGGACTTCGACATGTCGCCTTCGAAGGCCTGGGAGAGCCGGGTGTCGCTGACGATGGCGGTGTTGCCGCCGCCGATGGGCCGGGCGGCGGTCGGGGTGTACGGGAGGTTGTTGTCACGCAGGCTGTCGCCGCGGGTGATGACGTTGTGGGCGCCGGCCGAGGTGGCGACGTCGACGATCGAGGAGTCGACGGCGCCGTTCACCGGCCAGGTGAAGTCGGTGCGCGGCTTCACGCCCAGGATGGTGTCCACCGTCTTCGAGGCGAGCTCGGTGGCCGGGCCGAGGTGGCTGAGCGCGCTGGGCACGCTCTTGCCGTGGTGGGCGAGCGAGGCCAGGTCCGGGTCGCCGAAGGGCAGGGCGACGACCTCGTGGCCCGTCACGGCGTTCTCCAGGTCGTTGAGCCACTGCTTGGCGACGGCCTGGTTCCGGCCCGCCGGGCCGTCGGGGCCGTGCACGCGGTACGGCTTGGTCATCGCCTCGACGGTCGCGAGCAGGTCGGGATCGATGACGAAGGTCACCGGGAGGTTCTTGCCGAGCTCGACCATCTTCTGGAGCCGGCCGCCGGGCGCGATCTCCGCCGCGAGCTTGTCGTCGCGGAAGACCGGCGTCTGCTGGGTGTCGGCGCCGGTCTCGGCCGCGAGGTGGGTGCTGGAGATCAGCGGCCACAGGTAGGTGAGCTGGGTCTTCTTGGCCGGCGCGCTGCCCTGCCAGGGCAGCAGGGTCCGGTCGATGCCGAGGACCTGGTCGTACGACGAGCTCGGGGTGCGGCCGGAGAGGGTCACTCCGAGCGGGTAGACACCGTCGCCGCTGAGGTCGAGGTCCTTGACCGGGACGTTGAGGGTGAAGGTCCGGCTGGTGCCGGGGTCGAGCCTGTCGACCTTCTCCGTGTGGTTGCCGATCTCCTTGCCGTCGGCACCCAGCAGGTAGCCGGTGCGCTTTGTCACAGCCTCGATGGAGCTGCGGTCGCTGAGCGCGGCGCCGCGGTGCAGTCCGACGTGCGCGTCGGTGATCGCGTTCCTGGTGTCGTTGGTCAGCGTGCCGGAGACCGTGACCGTGTCGCCCTTGCCGGGGGCGACCGGGGACATCGCATTGATCGTGACGCTGACCGCATGCGGGCCCGGAGCGGCCGCTCCGGCCGCGGCGGCATGCGGGACCTGCAACGTTCCTATGAGCAGGGGTACCCCGGTGAGTAGCGTCACGGTCCGTCGCAGCCACCGGCCACGCGGCCGTTCAGTCGCCTGGAACCCTGCCGCATCGGCCACGCGCTCGCCCGTCCCTCGTCGTCGTCAGTGGTCGTCGGAATGTGCGTCCACGAATGGTAACGAGGCCCGGCGTGCCGCAGTGCCAGGGACTGCTCCACATGATCACTACGCCGGGATCCGTACCCGACTGTCCCCCTTTATTTACGTGACGCCAGGTGCCGCGCGGCCACGTACCCTTTTCTGTTGTGCCGAACGCCAACAATGACTTCCCCACCACGCAGCCCGAGCCGACCCCGCAGCCGACGGACGCGCTGAGCCATGTGCAGCGCCGTGCCGTGAGCGAACTGCTGCGGGTGTCTCCTGTCGCGGACGACCTGGCCCGCCGCTTCCAGGAGGCCGGGTTCACGCTTGCCCTGGTCGGCGGGTCGGTCCGGGACGCACTGCTCGGTCGGCTCGGGAACGACCTGGACTTCACCACCGACGCCCGGCCGGAGGACGTGCTGAAGATCGTCCGGCCGTGGGCGGACGCGGTCTGGGAGGTCGGCATCGCCTTCGGCACGGTCGGCTGCAAGAAGGACTCGTTCGACATCGAGGTCACGACCTACCGCTCCGAGGCGTACGACCGCACCTCGCGCAAGCCCGAGGTGTCGTACGGCGACTCGATCGAGGACGATCTGATCCGCCGGGACTTCACGGTCAACGCCATGGCGGTGCTGCTGCCGCAGAAGGAGTTCGTCGACCCGCACAGCGGCCTGGAGGACCTGGCGGCCCGCGTGCTGCGGACCCCGGGGACGCCGCAGGAGTCGTTCTCCGACGATCCGCTGCGGATGATGCGGGCGGCCCGCTTCGCCGCCCAGCTGGACTTCGAGGTGGCGCCCGAGGTCGTCGAGGCGATGACGGCGATGGCGGAGCGCATCGAGATCGTCTCCGCGGAGCGGGTGCGTGACGAGCTCAACAAGCTCATCCTGGCCCCGAACCCGCGCAAGGGCCTGCGGCTGCTGGTCGATTCCGGTCTCGCCGACCGGGTGCTGCCGGAGCTGCCCGCGCTGCGCCTGGAGAGCGACGAGCACCACCGGCACAAGGACGTCTACGAGCACACGCTGACGGTGCTGGAGCAGGCCATCGCCCTTGAGGACGACGGTCCCGATCTGGTGCTGCGGCTGGCGGCGCTGCTGCACGACATCGGCAAGCCCAAGACGCGGCGCTTCGAGAACGACGGCCGGGTCTCCTTCCACCACCACGAGGTGGTCGGGGCGAAGATGACCAAGAAGCGCATGACCGCCCTGAAGTACTCCAACGACATGATCAAGGACGTTGCGCGTCTGGTGGAGCTGCATCTGCGCTTCCACGGATACGGCACGGGCGAGTGGACGGACTCCGCGGTCCGCCGCTATGTCCGGGACGCCGGTCCGCAGCTGGACCGCCTGCACAAGCTGACCCGCTCGGACTGCACCACCCGCAACAAGCGCAAGGCGACCGCGCTCTCGCGGGCCTATGACGGGCTGGAGGGGCGCATCGAGCGACTTCAGGACCAGGAGGAGCTGGACGCGATCCGTCCGGACCTGAACGGGAACGAGATCATGCAGATCCTGGACGTCGGCCCCGGCCCGCAGATCGGCAAGGCCTACAAGCACATGCTGGAGCTGCGGCTTGAGCACGGCCCGATGGACCACGAGGCGGCAGTCGCCGCGCTCAAGGAATGGTGGGCCGCTCAGAGCTGAGGTGCTTAAGGCCCGCGACCGTGAAACCGGCGATGTTTCACGTGAAACCGGGCGGTGTGCACCGGGGCGGTGTCTCACGCGAAACAGGGCAGCAGACGCGCTGTCGTTTCACGTGAAACACCGCCCCATGGCGTTGGGGCGCCGGCCTCGCCGCTACTTCTGGTTCTGGAGGCAGAGCACGAACCGGGTGTCGGAGGCCCGGCGGCGGTGCTGGACCTCCGAATAGGCCAGGGTGCCGCTGGGGCAGACCGACTTGTCGGTGGTGTTGGTGTGGACGGCCGTCACCTTGTACTGAGCCTCCGCGGTACCGCAGTCCACCACCTTGAGGTCGGGCTTGATCTCATTGCCCTCGTTCTTCACGCAGTCGTTGACCTTGGCGGTATCGGCGTCGTTCCAGGAGCTCACCCAGCCCACCCCGATAACGATCACGCCGACGGCCACGGCGATGCCCTTCATGATCGTCTTGGGTGACATGCCCGGGCGGGCGGGCGGCGGGGGGACGGGAGCCCCGCCCTGCATGGAGGGCGGCTGCGGCGCCTGCGGAAAGCCCTGCTGCGGCTGCTGCCCGTACGGAGGGTGCGGCTGCTGGGGGTAGGCGTATCCGCCCTGGGGCGGGGGCCCGCCCTGCGGCTGCCCGACCGGAGGCGGTCCGTAGGGGGTCTGCGGTGGCTGGGGTGCCTGCGGGTAGGGAGCCTGTCCGTACGGCTGCTGTCCGTACGGTTGCTGCCCGTACGGCTGCTGTCCGTATGGTGCCTGGCCGTACGGTGCCTGGCCGTACGGGTTCTGCCCCTGCGGAGGCGTGGTCATGGGTGGTTCCCCCGTGATGCGATGTGCCCGGATGCGAGGCGTCCGGGTGCGTGAATGACGCCCCGTAAGGTATCTGCTCCGGTGGTGGTGTCGCCCCGGCGAGCGTGCCGTTCGCCGGGGGCCGGTGCTCAGCGGCGTACGAAGCGCGCGAGGGCCGCGGCGACCACCGCGTAGAGCGCGGAGACCACGATGATCAGGGTCGCGGACCGGCCGTCGGGCGGCAGCATCAGGGCGGCGACCGCGGCGGCGCCGACGAACGCGACGTTGAACAGCACGTCGTAGAGGGCGAAGATGCGCCCGCGGAAGGCATCGTCGATCGACGACTGGACCACCGTGTCCGTGGAGATCTTCGTTCCCTGGGTGACCAGGCCGAGGACGAAGGCGGCGACCAGCATCGGCGCCGGGTGGAAGAACAGCCCCAGCGCGGGGGTCAGGACCGCTCCCACCGCGGCACAGCAGGCCATCCAGCCGAAGGCGGTGAGCCACCCGACCATCCAGGGGGTGACCACCGCCGCCGTGAAGAATCCGGCTCCCGACACGGCAACGGCTATCCCGAGCAGCGCCAGTCCCCCGGACGTGGTGCTGGACCAGGCGTACCGGCACAGCATCAGCACCATCACCGTCAGCGCGCCGTAGCAGAAGCGCACCACCGTCATGACGGTGAGCGCGCGGGCCGGAGTGGGGCGCGAGGCGAGATGGCGCAGACCCTCCACAAGTCCCCGGAAGGTGCTCAACACAGCGTCTTTCAGGCGTGGTTGGACCGCTGACGGGTCCGGTCCCAGGAGCTGCGGTGTCATTCGCAGGGCGGTGAGGGCGGAGCAGAGGTACAGGAGCGCGGCCAGCAGCACCACGAACCCGTCCACGTCCGTGCCGGCCAGCCGGAGCGCGAAGGCCAGTCCGCCGCCGGCCACCATGGCGAGCGTTCCCGCCGTGGGGGAAAGGGAGTTGGCCATCACGAGCTGCTGTGCGCCGTCGACCACGCGGGGCAGGGAGGCCGAAAGCCCCGCCAGGACAAAGCGGTTCACCCCGGTCACGCACAGCGCGGAGACATAGAAGAGCCAGTCGGGCACGTGCGTCGCGATCAGCACCGCGGTGATCACGGAGAGCAGAGTGCGCAGCAGATTGCCGTACAGCAGCACCTGTCGCCGGCGCCAGCGGTCCAGCAGCACCCCGGTGAACGGGCCGAGGAGGGAGTACGGCAGCAGCAGGATCGCCATGGCGGAGGCGATCGCCTCGGGCGACGCCTGTTTCTCGGGCGAGAAGATGACGAAGGTGGCGAGCGCTGCCTGGAACACCCCGTCGGCGGCCTGGGAGAGGAGCCGTACGGCCAGGAGCGAACGGAAGTCGCGGAGCCGGAGCAATACGCGGAGATCGCGCACAACATGCATGAGGCACAGCCTCACACAGCCCGTCGGCCTCCGGGGGGAATACCCGGAGGCCGACGGGGAGGGGCGGGGAGTGCTTAGCGCTCGACCTCGCCGCGGATGAACTTCTCGACGTTCTCCCGGGCCTCGTCGTCGAAGTACTGCACCGGCGGCGACTTCATGAAGTACGAGGAGGCGGAGAGGATCGGGCCGCCGATGCCCCGGTCCTTGGCGATCTTGGCGGCGCGCAGCGCGTCGATGATGACGCCCGCGGAGTTCGGGGAGTCCCAGACCTCGAGCTTGTACTCGAGGTTCAGCGGGACGTTGCCGAAGGCGCGGCCCTCGAGGCGGACGTAGGCCCACTTGCGGTCGTCCAGCCAGGCCACGTAGTCGGACGGGCCGATGTGGACGTTCTTCTCGCCCAGGTCGCGGTCGGGGATCTGGGAGGTGACGGCCTGCGTCTTGGAGATCTTCTTGGACTCCAGGCGCTCGCGCTCGAGCATGTTCTTGAAGTCCATGTTGCCGCCGACGTTCAGCTGCATCGTGCGGTCCAGGATGACGCCCCGGTCCTCGAAGAGCTTGGCCAGCACGCGGTGCGTGATGGTGGCGCCGACCTGGGACTTGATGTCGTCACCGACGATCGGCACACCGGCCTCGGTGAACTTCTCCGCCCACTCCTTGGTGCCGGCGATGAAGACCGGGAGGGCGTTGACGAACGCGACCTTGGCGTCGATGGCGCACTGCGCGTAGTACTTCGCCGCGTCCTCGGAGCCGACGGGGAGGTAGCAGACCAGCACGTCGACCTGCTTGTCCTTGAGGACCTGGACGATGTCGACCGGGGCCTCGGGGGACTCCTCGATCGTCGCCCGGTAGTACGTGCCCAGACCGTCGAGGGTGTGGCCGCGCTGGACCTGGACGCCGGTGTTCGGCACGTCGCAGAGCTTGATGGTGTTGTTCTCGCTGGCGCCGATGGCGTCCGCGAGGTCGAGACCGACCTTCTTCGCGTCGACGTCGAAGGCGGCCACGAACTCGACGTCGCGGACGTGGTAGTCGCCGAACTGCACGTGCATGAGACCGGGCACACGGCTGTCCGGGTCGGCGTCCTTGTAGAACTCGACGCCCTGTACCAGCGAGGCGGCGCAGTTGCCCACGCCGACAATGGCTACGCGAACCGAACCCATTCCGGTTGCTCCCTGTGATTTCGATGAGGGCCTGTACGAAAGGGCCTCATGTGACGGTGTCATTCGGACGGATCCGGCCGGGAACCTCCCCGGTGCCGGGGCGGGCCGCCCGCATCTCCTGACTGGTTGTTCCTGTCCTGCGCTGCGGAGTCCTCCGGTGCGCGCTGATCGCGCCCGGCGCGCTCGCTCTCGATGAGCTCGTTGAGCCAACGGACCTCGCGCTCCACGGACTCCATGCCGTGCCGCTGCAGTTCGAGGGTGTAGTCGTCCAACCGCTCCCGGGTCCTGGCCAGGGAGGTGCGCATCTTCTCCAGGCGCTCCTCCAGGCGGCTGCGGCGGCCTTCCAGCACGCGCATCCGCACATCCCGCGACGTCTGGCCGAAGAACGCGAAGCGGACACCGAAGTGTTCGTCCTCCCAGGCGTCCGGCCCGGAGTGGCTGAGCAGTTCTTCGAAGTGCTCCTTGCCTGCCGGGGTCAGCCGGTAGACGATCTTGGCGCGGCGTCCGGTCAGCGCCGTGGCGGGAACAACCTCCGGGTCACCACTCGTTTCCTCGACGATCCAGCCGCTTGTGACAAGCGACTTGAGGCAGGGGTAGAGGGTGCCGTAGCTGAACGCACGGAAGACCCCGAGCGAGGTGTTGAGCCGCTTTCGCAGTTCGTAACCGTGCATCGGGGATTCCCGGAGCAGGCCGAGGACGGCGAATTCGAGGATGCCGGAACGCCTGCTCATCCTCCGCCTCCTGGGCCCTGTGCGGTCTTTATCTCGATCCGATGTATCGAGTCGATACATCCAGACGATAGAACGGTGCCCAGGGCGGAACAAGAGGTCCGACGGTGAACGGCGTCACATCACTTATTCGTGCGAGGCAACCTGACTGTTTTGGAGTGAATTTCAACACTGGGCAGGTTTTGGCCGTGCGTAGTCTGTGCGGCATGCAGACTGCCGGGAACCGTGGGCCTATACGTGGCGTCCCTGACCTCGGTGTAGTGCGGCCCGCGCTTCAGGAGCGGGTCGTGCACTGGGGGGACCTGAAGACAACTACCGCCTTCAGGCGACGAGAGAGCGCGCCTGTCCGAGGAGTATTCGTTCCATGAGCGAGCACCGTCGCAAACCACCCCAGCCGCAAGGTGGCGGGCGTGCTGCTGCCAGACGCGCCGCACAGTCCTCCGGACGACGTGCCGCCCCGCCGCGTGGTGGTGATGCCACCCCTCCGCCGCCTCCTCTGCCGCAGCACCCGCCGCGCGTGGGCGGGCGTGCCGAGGCGCGCCGCGCAGCCCAACGGACCGGCCGTAGAAGGACGTCCGACTCCGCAGCCATGGCGTCCGGCGGTGGCGCCGGCCAGGGCGGCGGCCGCCGTGGCGGTGGCGGCGGTGGCGGTGAAGGGGGCCGTGGCCGCGGACGCGGCGGTGGTCAGCCGCCCAGGAAGCGCTTCATCGACTACCCGCGTGCCAACCACACGGGTTGGCGGCGGTGGATGCCGTCCTGGAAACAGGTCGCCACGATCTGTGTCGCGGTCGCGGGCCTGGTCGTCGGTGTGGCCGGCGTCGGCCTGGCGATGGTGCAGGTGCCCAACGTCAACAAGGCCGCCAAGTCGCAGAACAACGTCTACCTTTGGGCCAACGGCAAGATCATGGCCCGCGACGGTGAGACCAACCGCCAGGTGGTCGGCATCAGCGAGATTCCGCTCTCCATGCAGGAAGCGGTGATCTCTGCGGAGAATGCCTCGTTCCGGACCGACCACGGCGTCGACCCCATGGGTATCCTCCGGGCCCTGGTCAAGATGGCCCAGGGCGGCGACACCCAGGGCGGCTCGACCATCACTCAGCAGTACGTCAAGAACGCGATGCTGAGTCAAGAGCAGACCCTGGACCGGAAGTTCAAGGAACTCTTCATCTCGATCAAGGTCGGCTGGAAGCAGGACAAGGACCAGATCCTCCAGGGCTACCTGAACACCAGCTACTTCGGTCGCGGTGCCTACGGCATCCAGGCCGCCGCCCAGGCCTACTACGGCAAGGACGCCTCCAAGCTGGACCCGAGCGAGAGCGCCGTCCTGGCGTCCACGCTCAAGGGCGCCAACCTGTACGACCCCGCGGGCGGCATCGGTGCGAACGCCACGGCGGCCCTGAACACCGCGCGGGCCAAGGACCGTTGGTCCTGGATCCTCGACCGGATGGTCGAGAACCACGCCCTGCCGCAGGCGGAGGCGGCCAAGTGGAAGGCCAAGGGCTTCCCCATGCCGCAGAAGCCCCGGCCGGTGGCCAGCAAGGGCGGACAGATCGGCTACCTGATCGACGTCGCCAAGAAGTACGTCCTCAAGCACCGGCCGGACATCAGTGAGGCGCGCTTCGACAAGGGCGGCTACACGATCCGGACGACCTTCGACGAGAAGAAGACCAAGGCGCTCGCCACCGCGGTGAAGAGGGTCAACGACCGTTACATCAACCCCAAGTTGCGGCCGGACAAGGACAAGTACGTCCAGTTCGGCGGCGCTTCGGTGGTGCCGGGAGACGGCAGGATCGTGGCCCTGTACGGCGGCGAGGGCTACGACAAGGGCCACTTCAGCAACAACGCCGACACCTTCGGTGTGCCGGTCGGTTCGACCTGGAAGCCGTTCGTCCTCGCCGCGGCGATGCAGTACGGGAAGATCGGCAGCAACCAGCCGCTCTCCCCGGAGAGCAAGTACAACGGCGACGACCACCTCAAGGTGCGGAACACCGACGGCACGTACGTCATGAAGAAGGACAACACGCCCTTTTACCAGGTGAACGAGAGCAACTACCCCTGGGGCTACATCTCCTTGCGGAAGGCGATGGAGCAGTCGGTCAACACCCCGTTCGTCCAGCTCGGCATGGACGTCGGCATGGACAAGGTGAAGTCCATGGCGAAGGCCGCCGGCATCTCGGATTCCAGCTTCGACAAGCACCTCAACCCGTCCTTCGCGCTGGGCACGTCCACGCCGAGCGCGATCCGCATGGCCGACGCCTACGCCACCTTCGCCGCCTCCGGCATGCAGGCGGAGCCCTACTCGGTGACCGAGGTGGTGTCCGAGGGCAAGGAGCTGCCGGGCTTCGACAAGCCGACGGCGAAGACGGGGATGGACGCGAACATCGCGAACAACGTCACCGACGTGCTGGAGAACGTGATCAAGAACGGCACGGGCAAGAACGCGCTGAAGCTGAACATGCCGGCCGCGGGCAAGACGGGCACCACCGACGAGAACAAGTCGGCCTGGTTCGTCGGTTACACCAAGCAGCTGTCGACGGCCATCTCCATGTTCCGTGAGGACGCGCAGAACCCGCGCCAGCTGTCGATGAACGGTGTCGGTGGGTTCGACTCGATCCACGGTGGCGCGCTGCCGACCGAGGTGTGGACGCAGTACATGATCGAGGCGATGAGCGGCATGAGCGCCCAGCCGTTCCCGCAGGCGCAGCCGATCGGGCAGATCATCAACGAGCCCGGCATGCCGACTCCCACGCCGACGGCCACGGCGACCGCCACGCAGTCGGCGAGCCCGCCGGCCACGCCCACCGAGACGGCCACCCCGACGGACAGCGGGAGCCCGACGCCGACCAAGAGCTGTTCCCCCTGGGACTTCCACTGCAAGGA
The DNA here is from genome assembly GCF_044754325.1 of Streptomyces sp. NPDC093097. Taxonomy (NCBI): domain Bacteria; kingdom Bacillati; phylum Actinomycetota; class Actinomycetes; order Kitasatosporales; family Streptomycetaceae; genus Streptomyces; species Streptomyces sp. NPDC093097. The sequence goes on along the minus strand of NZ_JBIVOW010000004.1, from coordinate 385,505 downwards.
CCACGGTGGGAACAACGGTGGCGGCACCGGCGGTGGCCCCGGTGGCGGCACCGGTGGCGGCCCCGGCGGACCGGGCGGTGACACGGGTGGCTCGCCGCCCGCCACGTCCGATCCGGCCGGCGGTGGCAACAGCACCGGAGGAGGCATCTTCGGCGGCCCCACCGGCGGGTGAGCACCGCTGAACGTTTCACGTGAAACGGCCGCCGTTTCACGTGAAACACGGCTCCACGAAGCCCCCGACCCGGAACGACCGGGCGGGGGCTTCGTCGCGTTCGTCCCCGGTACGTACGGCAGGATGGGGCCATGACGAGCCTGCGACAGGACGAGCCCGTTCGGCCGACGAGACAGGATGAGGTGGCCGCGGCCGGCAGCGAGCTGATCGGCGGGCCGATCGGCCGGCGCGCGTTGATCGGGGCGCACCGGCTGACGCCGGTGCGGGTCGTCGCGCTCGTCGCGCTCGGTATGTTCGCGCTCGGCATGGTGCAGAAGCTGCCCTGCTACAACGGCGGCTGGTTCTTCGGCGCGACCAGCCAGTACGTCCACGCCTGCTACTCGGACATCCCCCACCTCTACTCGGGCCGGGGCTTCGCCGACGGTCTGATCCCGTACTTCGACAAGCTGCCGGGCGACATGCGGTACCTGGAGTACCCGGTGCTGACCGGGCTCTTCATGGAACTCGCGTCCTGGGTGACACCGCACGACGGGGCGATCCAGGGCCGGGAGCAGATCTACTGGCTGGCCAATGCCGGCATGCTGATGGTCTGCGCCGTCGTGATCGCGGTCTGTGTGGCCCGTACCCACCGGCGGCGGCCGTGGGACGGCCTGCTCGTGGCCCTGGCACCGGCCTTCGCGCTGACCGCGACCATCAACTGGGACCTGCTGGCGGTGGCCCTGACCGCCGCCGGCATGCTGATGTGGTCGCGCAGCCGTCCGCTGGCGGCCGGTGTCCTGATCGGGCTGGCGACCGCGGCGAAGCTCTACCCGGTGCTGCTGCTCGGCCCGCTGCTGGTGCTGTGCTGGCGGGCCGGGACCTGGCGCGCGTACGGGCGGGTCGTCCTCGGCGCGGTGATCTCCTGGCTGGTGGTGAACCTGCCGGTGATGATCGCCCACGATGCGTCCGGCTTCCACATCCGGGAGGGCTGGGCGAAGTTCTACACCTTCAGCCAGGAGCGGCCCGTCGACTTCGGCTCGCTCTGGCTGCTGATCTCACAGCGCACCGGCAACCCCCTGGAGGACGCCAACCTCTACGCGACGCTGCTGATGATCCTCGGCTGCGGCGCCCTCGCGCTGCTGACGCTCTACGCACCGCGCCGGCCGCGCTTCGCCCAACTCGCCTTCCTCGTCGTGGCGTTGTTCATCCTCACCAACAAGGTCTACTCGCCGCAGTACGTCCTGTGGCTGATCCCGCTGGTCGCACTGGCCCGGCCGCGCTGGCGGGACTTCCTGATCTGGCAGGCGTGCGAGGTGATGTACTTCCTGGGGATCTGGATGTACCTGGCCTACACCGGCAACGGCGACAAGCACCAGGGACTGCCGCCCGAGGGCTACCAACTGGCCATCGCGCTGCACCTGCTCGGCACCCTCTACGTGTGTGCCGTGGTCGTCCGGGACATCCTGATGCCGGAGCGCGATGTGGTCCGCAGGGACGGGGACGACGATCCCTCGGGCGGTGTCCTGGACCGCAGCCCCGATGTCTTCGTCCTCGGCAGGGAGCAGCACGAGCCGCGGACCGCGGTGCACTTCGAGCGCACGACGCCTCGGCTGCACTGGGGCGTCGTACGGGACTGAGCGGCGGAACGCGCCGGGGGCCCGGTGCCGCGGAACGTTCCGCGGCACCGGGCCCCCGGCGTAGTGATGGGCTGCCGGACCGGCCGGCTCAGCGCTCCACGAGGCGGTCGTACTGCGTGGTGGTGTGCCGCAGGTGGGCCACCAGCTCCTCGCCCACCTTGGGCTCGGGTGCGTCGCTCGGGACGAACAGGATCGACACCTGCATGTGCGGCGGCTCGGCGAACCAGCGCTGCTTACCGGCCCAGACGTACGGCGCGAGGTTGCGGTTGACGGTCGCCAGACCGGCGCGGGCCACGCCCTTGGCACGCGGCATCACCCCGTGCAGCGCCTTGGGCGACTCCAGGCCGACGCCGTGCGAGGTGCCGCCGGCCACCACGACGAGGTAGCCGTCGGAGGCCGCCTTCTGCTGGCGGTAGCCGAACCGGTCGCCCTTGGCGACGCGGGTGACGTCGAGGACCGAGCCGCGGTACTCGGTGGCGTCGTGGTCGCCGAGCCAGAGCCGGGTGCCGATCCGCGCCCGGAAGCGGGTCTGCGGGAACTGCTGCTGGAGGCGGGTGAACTCGTCCGGCTTGAGGTGGCTGACGAACATGGTGTGCAGCGGGAGACGGGCGGCGCGCAGCCGGTCCATCCACCCGATGACCTCGTCGACGGAGTCGGAGCCGTCGGCGCGGTCCAGCGGCAGGTGGATCGCGAACCCTTCCAGCCGGACGTCCTCGATGGCCGCGGCCAGCTGCGACAGGTCCTCCGGCTTGACGCCGTGCCGCTTCATGCTGCTCATGACCTCGATGACGACACGGGCGCCGACCAGCCCGCCCACGCCCTCGACCGAGGAGACCGAGCGGATCGCGCGGTCGGGCAGCGGCACCGGCTCCTCGCCGTGCCGGAAGGGGGTCAGCACCAGCAGATCGCCGCTGAAGTAGTCCTTGATCTGGGCCGCTTCGTAGGTCGTGCCGACCGCGAGGATGTCGGAACCGAGCAGGGCGGCCTCCTCGGCAAGGCGCTCGTGGCCGAAGCCGTAGCCGTTGCCCTTGCAGACCGGGACCAGCCCGGGGAACTGCTGGAGAACGCTCTGCTGATGCGCCCGCCAGCGCGCGGTGTCGACGTAGAGGGTGAGCGCCATGGCCGGCCCGGAACCTTTCTCGTGGGGTGTGTCAGGAGTACGGACGGTGCGGAGGAATGATCAGCGGCGCGACATGTAGATGTCGAGCGCCTTGTGCAGGAGCTTGTTGAGCGGGAAGTCCCACTCACCGAGGTACTCCGCCGCCTGCCCGCCGGTGCCGACCTTGAACTGGATCAGGCCGAAGAGGTGGTCGTTCTCGTCCAGCGAGTCGCTGATGCCGCGGAGGTCGTAGACGGAGGCACCGAGCGCGTGGGCGTCCTGCAGCATCCGCCACTGCATCGCGTTGGAGGGCCGGACCTCGCGCCCGATGTTGTCCGAGGCGCCGTACGAGTACCAGACGTGCCCGCCGACGACCAGCATGGTCGCCGCGGAGAGGTTCACCCCGTCATGGCGGGCGAAGTAGAGCCGCATGCGGTTGGGGTCCTCGGCGTTGAGGGCGGACCACATGCGCTGGAAGTAGCTGAGCGGGCGCGGCCGGAACTGGTCGCGCTTCGCGGTGATCTCGTAGAGCCGCTGCCATTCGGCCAGGTCCTGGTAGCCGCCCTGGACGACCTCGACGCCGGCCTTGTCGGCCTTCTTGATGTTGCGGCGCCACAGCTGGTTGAAGCCCTTGTGGACCTCTTCGAGCGGGCGGCCGGCCAGCGGCACCTGGAAGACGTAGCGGGGCTGCACGTCACCGAAGCCGGCGCCGCCGTCCTCGCTCTGCTGCCAGCCCATGCGGCGCAGCCGGTCGGCGACCTCGAAGGCGCGCGGTTCGATGTGGCTGGCCTCGACGTCCCGCAGCCGCTTGACGTCGGGGTTCTGGATGCCCGTCTTGATCGCGGTGGAGTCCCAGCGGCGGATGATGACCGGCGGGCCCATCTTCACGGAGAAGGCGCCCTGCTGCTTGAGGTGGCCGAGCATGGGCTGCAGCCAGTCCTCCAGGTTGGGCGCGTACCAGTTGATGACCGGGCCTTCGGGCAGGTAGGCCAGGTACCGCTTGATCTTGGGCAGCTGGCGGTAGAGGACCAGACCGGCGCCGACCAGCTCGCCGGACGCGTCGAACCAGCCCAGGCTCTCGGACCGCCACTCGGCCTTGACGTCCGCCCAGGCCGGAACCTGCATGTGGCTCGCCGCGGGCAGACTCTGGATGTATGCCAGATGCTGCTCTCGGCTGATGGTCCTCAGGGTCAGGCTCATGCGGGGCGCTCCTCGGCTGGTGTGTCCCCGTGGTCGGGGCTCCGGCTCTCGCGCCGAAGCCTACTGTGACCGGGGAGCGCCCCGTCTGGGCCGTAGGGGGCCGGGCCCCGTATACGGCAGCGTGACGGCGCGGACTAGCCGAAGAGCCCGCCGAAGAGGCCGCCGTGCGCCAGGCCGATGTAGAAGCCGACGCCCGCTGCGCCGAGCCCGATGATCAACAGGAAGCGTTCTGCCGTCGTGGACGAGATGTACTGGCCCCACAGGCCCGTTCCGATGCCGGCCAGGCCCACCCAGGAACTGATCAGGTGCAGGCTGGGAGAGAGCGCGGTGAGAGCGGCAATCGCTCCGAGGACGAGGGTCACGACCGCGAGGGTGTTCTCCACGGGATGGGGTTGGCCGTCGCTGTTGAGGATCGCGAGCAGATTCCGCTGGGTCCGTGCTGCCTGTGCCATCCGGCACCTCCACTGACAGGGCGGCGCACTGTAACGCCGCTCACACCCGTTGTGTTCCAGATTGCGGGGTCCGGCGGGCGGATTTCAACCGGAAGCACGGAGGCGGGTAGTCTGTACCGTCTGCGCACATGTCTGCCCGGATGCACGGGCCGACCGGGCGCGGAACGCATCACGACCCTCCTGCCACGGAACGACCGTGGCCGCTGAGTCCAAAGGAGGTGGGTTCAACATGCGTCACTACGAGGTGATGGTCATCCTCGACCCCGATCTGGAGGAGCGCGCTGTCGCCCCCCTGATCGAGAACTTCCTCTCCGTCGTCCGCGAGGGCAACGGAAAGGTCGAGAAGGTCGACACCTGGGGCCGTCGTCGTCTCTCGTACGAGATCAACAAGAAGCCCGAGGGCATCTACTCGGTCATCGACCTGCAGGCCGAGCCTGCGGTCGTCAAGGAGCTCGACCGTCAGATGAACCTGAACGAGTCGGTTCTTCGGACCAAGGTCCTCCGTCCCGAGACCCACTGAACGCGTAAGCGTCCAGCGGTAACCGGGTTCGAGTAGCAACACCAGCAGCCAGCAGCACACCCGCCGAGAGGTTCCCCTAATGGCAGGCGAGACCGTCATCACGGTCGTCGGCAATCTTGTCGACGACCCCGAGCTGCGCTTCACCCCGTCCGGTGCGGCGGTCGCGAAGTTCCGCGTCGCGTCCACTCCCCGCACCTTCGATCGCCAGACCAACGAGTGGAAGGACGGCGAGAGCCTGTTCCTGACCTGCTCGGTGTGGCGTCAGGCGGCGGAGAACGTCGCCGAATCCCTTACGCGGGGTACCCGCGTGATCGTCCAGGGCCGTCTCAAGCAGCGGTCCTACGAGGATCGCGAGGGCGTGAAGCGCACGGTCTACGAGCTCGACGTCGAGGAAGTGGGCGCGAGCCTGCGTAACGCCACGGCGAAGGTCACCAAGACCAGCGGTCGGGGTGGCCAGGGCGGCGGCTTCGGCGGCGGCCAGGGCGGTGGCCAGCAGGGTGGCGGCGGCTGGGGCGGCGGCCCCGGCGGCGGTCAGCAGGGTGGCGGCGCTCCGGCCGACGACCCGTGGGCCACTGGCGGTCCTTCTGGCGGTGGCCAGCAGGGTGGCGGCGGTGGCTGGGGCGGCGGCTCCGGCGGCGGCTACTCGGACGAGCCGCCCTTCTAGGTCCGGCGACGCGCTCATCGGTCGGTGTTTCACGTGAAACGACCAGTTTCACGTGAAACGAGACCGGCGCGCGGCCGGCGCCTGAGGGCGTCAGCACACACTTCTTGAACTCACTGGAGAGAGACAATGGCGAAGCCGCCTGCTCGCAAGCCTAAGAAGAAGGTTTGCGTGTTCTGCAAGGAGAAGATCTCCTACGTCGACTACAAGGACACGAACCTGCTGCGGAAGTTCATCTCCGACCGCGGCAAGATCCGTGCCCGCCGGGTCACCGGCAACTGCACCCAGCACCAGCGTGACGTCGCCACGGCCGTGAAGAACAGCCGTGAGATGGCGCTGCTGCCCTACACGTCCACCGCGCGATAAGGGAAGGGTGACTGACAAATGAAGATCATCCTCACCCACGAGGTCTCCGGCCTCGGCACCGCCGGCGACGTCGTTGACGTCAAGGACGGGTACGCCCGCAACTACCTGGTCCCGCGTGGTTTCGCGATCCGCTGGACCAAGGGTGGCGAGAAGGACGTCGCGCAGATCCGTCGCGGCCGCAAGATCCGCGAGATCGCCACGATCGAGCAGGCCACCGAGATCAAGGGCCAGCTCGAGGGCCTCAGCGTGAAGCTGGCCGTCCGCGCCGGCGAGGCCGGCCGCCTGTTCGGCTCGGTCACCCAGGCCGACATCGCCTCGGCGATCAAGGCCGCCGGTGGTCCGGACGTCGACAAGCGCCGCGTCGAGGTCGGTTCGCCGATCAAGACCCTGGGCGCGCACCAGATCTCCGTGCGTCTGCACGCCGAGGTCGTTGCGAAGCTCGGCGTCGAGGTCATCGCCGCCTGAGTGCAGTTCGCAGCTCAACGCTGAAGGGCCGTACCCCACCTCGGGGTACGGCCCTTTGCGTTGCGCGGGCGGTGCGGCGCGGAGGTCAGTCGCCGTCCTGCGCGCGCTTGTAGAGGTCGGCGACGTCGTCGTCGAAGTACGCGGCGTAGGAGACGTCGTCCTCGTCGCCGCCGCCCTGGTGGCCGCCGAGGACGCCGATGACCGTGCCGGTGTGGCTCTTGGGGTCGTAGTCGGCCAGCCAGGGGCTGCCGCTGGTGCCGCCCTCGAAGTCGGTGCACTGGATGCGCATCTGGGTGTCGCTGAACTTGGTGGTGCGGTTCTGGCAGGAGATCGGGGTGTCCCGGCTGCTGGGATAGCCGGTGATCTTGACCTCGTTGTCGAAGCCGCGGTCGATGCCGAGGGTGTTGCCGCCGAGGACGTCCTGGATCTCCTTGCCGCCCTTGGAGTCGAGGGTGAGGAAGGCGACGTCCAGATCCTCGTCCTGCGACTTGGCCCAACGGTCGTCGACCACCACCTTGTTGACCTTCCACAGGCCGGTGGGCTCGTCGCCGTTGCGGTAGTCGGGGGCGAAGACCAGGTCGTCCACCGGCTTGCCGGTGTCGGCGTCGAAGGCGCAGTGGGCCGCGGTGATCAGCATGTTCCGGCCCGGGCTCTGCACCACGCTCGCGGTGCAGAAGTGGGCGCCGTGGTCGTCCTTCTCGAAGACCGCGCCGATCCGGGCGTTCTCCTCGGTCCTGCGCGGGGTGTAGGCGTTGCCGTCCTGGGGCGGGGCGGTGGCCGAGGGGTCCTGGTCCTCGGGGGCGTGGCCGGGCTCGCCGGACTTGCCGTACCCGCTGTGGCCGCTGCCGCTTCTGCCGTGGTGGGTCTCCTCCGCGGCGTAGCCCACCACTGCGGCTGCCCCGACGATGACGAGCGTCAGGGGCAGGACTGATTTCCTGGCAAGCGAGCGCACAAGGTCATTATCTGCACGTGGCCGGGATTCGGCAGGTGCTTCAACGGGAGGCCCCGGTCACAATCCACCGCCCGGAGCGGGCGCGCAGCCACAGCGTCAGCATCCGGACCGTCATCATGAGGGCCATCGCCCACCACAGGGCGACCAGGCCGCCGCCGAGGGCCGGGACGGCCAGGGCGGCCGGGACGAACGCGGCAAGCGTCACCACCATCGCCCCGGCGAGGTAGGGCCCGTCCCCCGCGCCCATGAGGACTCCGTCGAGGATGAAGACGACGCCGGAGATCGGCTGGGTGACCGCGATGACCAGGAGCGTGGTGAGCAGCGGGCCCTGGACGGCGGGGTCGGTGGTGAACAGGGGGATGAAGACCGGCCGGGCGAGGACCACCAGCAGGCCGAGGACGAGGCCGGAGGCGATGCCCCACTGGACCATCCGTCGGCAGGCGGCCCGGGCGCCGTCCCGGTCCCCGGAGCCGAGGTAGCGCCCGATGATGGCCTGTCCGGCGATCGCGATGGCGTCCAGCGCGAAGGCCAGGAGGGACCAGAGGGACAGCACGATCTGGTGGGCGGCGACCTCGGCGTCGCCGAGCCGGGCGGCGACGGCGGTGGCGATCATCAGCACCGCGCGCAGCGAGAGTGTGCGGATCAGCAGCGGGACGCCGGCCTGGGCGCAGGCGCGGATCCCGGCGGCGTCCGGGCGCAGCGAGGCGCCGTGGCGGCGGGCGCCGCGGACCACCACGACGAGGTAGGCGGCGGCCATGCCGCACTGGGCGATGACCGTTCCCCAGGCGGAGCCGGCGATGCCGAGTCCGGCGAGGTAGACCAGTGCGGCGTTGAGGCCGGCGTTGGCGGTGAAGCCGCCGATGGCGACGTACAGCGGAGTCCTGGTGTCCTGGAGGCCGCGCAGGACTCCGGTGGCGGCGAGCACGACCAGCATCGCGGGGATGCCGAGCGCGCTGATCCGCAGATACGTCGTGGCGTACGGGGCGGCGCCGGGGGAGGCGCCGAAGGCTTCGACGAGCCAGGGGGCGGTGGGCAGGACGACGGCGATGACGGCCGCGCCGAGGAGCAGGGCGAGCCAGATGCCGTCCATGCCCTGGCGTATCGCCGCGGGCAGGTCGCCGGCGCCGGCCCGGCGGGCGACCGCGGCGGTGGTGGCGTAGGCGAGGAAGACGAAGACGGAGACGGCGGTTGTGAGGAGGGCGGCGGCGACGCCGAGGCCGGCGAGCTGGCGGGTGCCGAGGTGGCCGATGACGGCGCTGTCGACCATGACGAAGAGCGGTTCGGCGACCAGGGAGCCGAAGGCGGGCAGGGCCAAAGCGAGGATCTCGCGGTCATGGCGGCGGAGGGCGCGCCATGGCGTCGCGGTGGCCTGTGTCATGAGTGGCAATCTAATCGTCCACAGGTAAGAGATGCAACTGTGTTGTGATCCTTACTTTCCGCTCTGCGGAGGTGTCTTCCGTGTGCTGTTTGCGACGATCATGAACAGGTTGCCGAAGTTTTTCTTCCCCACAGCCTATGGATGAGGAAAGCCCAGGTCAGGGGCATGCGGGTGGCGTGATTGTGTGCTTGTCCACAGAAGTTTCCCCCAGGCCGTGCACAGGATCCGGGGAGTTCTCCACAGCTATGGGGCAGTCATCCACACGGCCTGTGGATAACCAGATTGGCGGACGGTGCGCGCGGGCCTACCGTGGTCCGGCACCCGCCGCCTGTTCCGGCCAGGAGACCCCGTCCGAACTCGACGCGCCGCAACCGGAGTCGGGCGTCTCGATTGTCAGGGCTGTGCCGTAAGAAAGAACCGCACAGCAAGGTCCGCGTCGCGGACGGGAGGAGGTGCCGGGGTGAGCATTCCCGAGCCCATGGACGACCCTTGGGCGGACTCCGGTCCGAGCGACCTGCTGCCGGCCGCCCGCTCCCGTCGGGGCGACGGCAAGGGCCGGGGCCGGGGCGACCGCCCGGACCGCGACGACGACGGCGGCTCCTGGAACGGCAGCTTCGAGCGCGTCCCCCCGCAGGACCTGGATGCCGAGCAGTCCGTGCTCGGCGGCATGCTGCTCTCCAAGGACGCCATCGCCGATGTCGTGGAGGTCCTCAAGGGCGAGGACTTCTACCGCCCCGCCCACGAGCTGATCTACCAGGCGATCCTCGACCTGTACGCCAAGGGCGAGCCGGCCGACCCGATCACCATCGCCGCCGAGCTCACCAAGCGCGGCGAGATCGGCCGGGTCGGCGGCGCCTCGTATCTGCACACCCTGGTGCAGTCCGTACCGACGGCCGCCAACGCCGAGTACTACGCGGAGATCGTCCACGAGCGGGCCGTGCTCCGCCGCCTCGTCGAGGCCGGCACCCGGATCACGCAGATGGGATACGCCGCCGACGGCGACGTCGACGAGATCGTCAACAAGGCCCAGGCGGAGATCTACGCCGTCACCGAGCAGCGGACCAGCGAGGACTATCTGCCGCTCGGCGAGATCATGGAGGGCGCGCTCGACGAGATCGAGGCGATCGGCTCGCGCCAGGGCCAGATGACCGGCGTGCCGACCGGCTTCACCGACCTCGACGCGCTGACCAACGGCCTGCACCCGGGCCAGATGATCGTGATCGCGGCCCGTCCGGCCATGGGTAAGTCGACGCTGGCGCTGGACTTCGCGCGGGCCTGCTCGATCAAGAACAACCTGCCGAGCGTGATCTTCTCGCTCGAAATGGGGCGCAACGAGATCGCGATGCGTCTGCTGTCCGCCGAGGCGCGGGTGGCGCTGCACCACATGCGGTCCGGCAGCATGACGGACGACGACTGGACGCGGCTGGCGCGCCGCATGCCGGACGTCTCGGCGGCCCCGCTCTACATCGACGACTCGCCGAACCTGTCGATGATGGAGATCCGCGCCAAATGCCGGCGGCTGAAGCAGCGGAACGAACTGAAGCTGGTCGTCATCGACTACCTCCAGCTGATGCAGTCCGGCGGCTCCAAGCGCGCCGAGAGCCGTCAGCAGGAGGTCTCGGACATGTCTCGTAACCTCAAGCTGCTCGCCAAGGAGCTGGAGCTCCCGGTGATCGCGCTCTCGCAGCTGAACCGTGGTCCCGAGCAGCGCACGGACAAGAAGCCGATGGTCTCCGACCTGCGTGAGTCCGGTTCCATCGAGCAGGACGCCGACATGGTCATCCTGCTGCACCGCGAGGACGCCTACGAGAAGGAGTCGCCGCGGGCCGGTGAGGCCGATCTGATCGTGGCGAAGCACCGTAACGGCCCCACGGCGACGATCACCGTGGCCTTCCAGGGCCACTACTCGCGCTTCGTGGACATGGCACAGACGTGAGGTGAGGGGCGGCCCCCGCGGAGGGTGCGGCCGCCCCGCACGGCACGCTCGCCCGCGGCCGACTGCGCACCCGCGGCCGGCGGGGGTTTGACCTTCAGGTTGGTCGAAGCCCGACAATCGCGGCCATGGACGACGGGGAACTGTTGGGCATCGGCGCGTTCGCCCGCCGCGTGGGGTTGGCGCCGAGCGCGTTGCGCTTCTACGACGACTGCGGGGTGCTGCGGCCGGACCGGGTGGACGCCACCACGGGGTATCGGCGCTATGGGGCCGGGCAGGTGGCACGGGCGGTGCGGCTTCGGCAACTGCGGGCCGCGGGGCTGCCGTTGCTGGACGTCGAGTCCGTGCTGGACGGGCCGAAGGACGCGGCGCGGGACGTGCTGCGGGCCCACCTGGAGCGGACGCGGCGGGCGGCGGACGAGGCGCGGGCGGTGGTGGAGGGCTTCCTGAGCGAGGCGGCCGGGGACCCCGGACATTCCGGCGGCACGGCGCGGGCACGGGTGGACGGGCCGGAACTCGCCAGTGCGGTGCGGCAGGTGGGGCCCGCGGCGGCGACCGGTGGGACGGCCGCGGAGTTTCCGGTGCTCGGGTGCGTGCTGCTCGAACTCGCCGACGGGGAGGTGCGGTTGGTGGCCACCGATCGCTATCGGCTTGCGGTGCGGGTGCTGCGGCCGGAGCACGGTGCGGGCGGCCGACGGAGGGTGCTGATCGCGGCGGACCACGCACGGCGGATGGCCGCGTGGGCGATGCGGCAGCCGGCGGTCGACGTCGAGTGCTTCCCGGACGCTGCGGATGCTTCGGGCGTCGCGCGGGTGCGGCTGCGGAGCGGTGAGGAGTGCTGGGACCTCGACGCGCCGGCCGCCGGAGCGGGCGAGCCGGGGGAGTTCCCGGACTACCGGCTGATGCTGGCGGGGCTGGCCGCCGCCCGTCACCGGCTGATCGTGGACCGGGCAGGTCTGCGGGACGCGGTGGCGGAGCGGAGCGGCGGAGCGGTGTCGCTGGCGTTCGGGCTCGGTGCGGAGGGCACCGCGGACGGGACGCTGGAGGTGTCGGGCGGGGAGGCCGAGCCCGTGCGGCTGCGCGCGGTGCGGACCGGGCGCGGGCTGCGGATCGCCTTCGACCCGGCGGTTCTGGTGCCGGTGCTGGAGGCGGGCGTGGGGCCCGATGCCTTGCTGGAGATCGCGGCGGCGGACCAGCCGGTCGTCGTGCGCTCCGCGGACCAGGGCAGTTTCACGACGGTGGTGATGCCCGTGCGGGTCGGCGGAAGCGGAGACGGCACGGCGGGTCGGACGGCGGGAGCGAGCCATGGCTGAGGGGGAGAGCGGGCGGATGGATCCGGAACTGCCGGTGGTGCGGCTGTGCGTGGCGGGCATGCAGGCTGAGGCGGAGGGCCGCGCCGACGCGGCGCGGGAGCTCTTCCAGCAGGCGTGGGATGGTGCCCGCGACGACTACGAAGCGTGCATCGCCGCGCACTACTTGGCGCGGCACCAGGACTCGGCGGAGCAGACGCTGCGCTGGAACCAGGAGTGCCTGGACCGCGCCGACCGGGTCGGGGACGCACGGGTGCAGGGCTTCTATCCGTCGCTGTACATCAACATGGGGAACGCACACCGGGAACTCGGCCAACGTGCCGCCGCACACCGGTACTTCGTGCTCGCGGCGGAGCGGGCGGCCGATGCGCCCGAGGGCCAGTACGGCGACTGGAACCGGTTCGCCGTCGCGGAGGGGCTGCGGGAGACCGCGGCTGCGACGGCGGTCGAGGGGGATGAGGCTGCCGCGGCCCGAGGGGGCGTGCGCGAGGAGGCCGAAGGGCCCCTGCGGGAACTGTTCGCGCGCTGGTGCGGGCGGGGTGATCTCAAGGCGCTGGGGCTGACGCTGCCGGCGTATCTGGGCTTCCTGGGGACGGACGAGGACCGGGTGCGTCTGCGGAGTGCGCTGCACATGGTGCATGCGGCGCGTTGGCTTCCCGACGACGAGCAGACCGTGTTGGAGGACGCGATGGGGGCGCTGGCGGCGCGGTGAGCGGTGTTTCACGTGAAACACCGGACTGCGGCGCGTGCGGTCGTTTCACGTGAAACGTTGCGGCGTTGCCGGCTGTGGGCAGGCAGGATGGCGACGCGGCGGACGTCGTTCGCCGCTGACATGGGCCGGCCGAGCTGGTTCGGGCGGGAAGTCTCATTGGGGAGCGTCATGACGGTCGTGGAGTCGGCGGAGTCGCAGGAGCCCGAGCCGAGTGAAGGCGGGGTGCGCATGGTGGTTCCGCGAGGCGGAACCGTCGTCGAAGTAGCCGAGGATTACGCGGAGTTGATGCCGCACACCCGGCGGGCGCTGCTGCGGCGGCTGGCGGTTGCGCAGGCCGAAGGGCGGGCGCCGTCGATGATGGGGGCGGTGGTCCGCGGCGGCCGGGTGGTCTGGGCAGGGGCCCGGGGCGCGGTGGACGGGGCGGCGCCGCACGGCGATGTGCAGTACCGGATCGGCTCGTTGACCAAGAACTTTGTGGCCGTGCTGGTGCTGCGGCTGCGGGATGAGGGGCTGCTGCGGCTGGACGATCCCATCGGGAGCTATCTGAAGGACGTCCCGGCACCGGAGGCGACGATAGCCCAACTCCTGTCGCACAGTGCCGGGTTGGCGGCGGAGTCGCGCGGGCCGTGGTGGGAGCGGACCTCCGGTGAGTTGCGCCCCGAGCCGACCGACCTGTTCGGTGAACGGCCGCGGCTGCATCCGGCGGGGCGGCGGCACCACTACTCCAATCCCGGCTATGCGGTGCTCGGCGCGCTCGTCGAGCGGTTGCGGGACGGGACGCCGTGGGGCGAGGTCCTGCGGCGCGAGGTGCTGGAGCCCTTGGGCATGGCCCGGACGACGCTCCAGCCGGAGGCGCCGCATGCGGGCGGCTGGGCGGTCCACCCGTGGGCCAACGTGATGCTGCCGGAACCCGCGCACGACACCGGTTTGATGGGCCCGGCGGGGCAGTTGTGGTCCACGGTGGAGGATCTGTGCCGGTGGGCGGCGTTCCTGCTGCGGGGCGACGAGCGGGTGCTGAACGCGGCGAGTCTGGCCGAGATGCAGACCCCCGCGGTGCCGCCGGAGAGCGACGGCTGGGACGCGGGGTACGGCCTGGGGACGCAGCTCATGCGAGCGAGCGGCCGCCGGCTCGCCGGCCACACCGGGTCGATGCCGGGGTTCCTCGCGGTGCTGTGGGTCGACCGGGAGCAGGACACGGCGGCGCTCGCGCTGGCGAACTGCACCTGGGGGGTGCCGATCAGCGCGGTGGCGGCCGACTTCCTGGAGACCGTCGCGCGCCACGAGCCGAGGATCCCGGAGCCGTGGCGTCCGCTGCCGGGCCCGGTGGACGAGGAACTGCTGGCCCTAACCGGACCCTGGTACTGGGGCGCGAGCCCGTTCGCGCTGCGGTTGCTGGACGGGCAGGGGCTGGAGTTGATCACGCTCACCGGCGGTGGGCGCACCTCGCGCTTCCGGGCAGAGGCCGATGGCACCTGGACGGGGCTGGACGGCTACTACGCGGGCGAGACGCTCCGGGCGAAGCGTGCGCCGGACGGCACGGTCACCCACCTCGACCTCGGGACCTTCGTCTTCACCCGCGGGCCGTACGAGCCGGCGGGACCGGTGCCGGGCGGAGTGGACCCCGACGGCTGGCGGGGCGTGTGAGCGAGTTGCGGCGCGCCTGACGCGGCGGCGAGGAATGGGAGGCGGGCCGTCGACCGGGCGGCCCGCTTCTCGTGGGCGAGTCGGGCCAGGGCGAGGACTCGGGCCCGTCCGACGGGGGCGGACAGGCGGACGTACAGTCGAGCGAGATGTCAGGAGCCGCCGCAGTGCGCGGCTCGCTACCGCTGGAAGGCCACTGTGACTGCCGTGACTGCGAACGCCGACGCCCCGGTTCTGCTCGACCTGCCTCCGCTCGACGCCGCCCGTTTCGCGCGGATCGAGGACAAGGTCGCGGCCCTGATGCGCACCCGCTGCGATGTCGTGACGACGCAGGGCGAGGCGCTGCTGCCCCTGGAGGCGTGCATCCGCTCGGCCGTGCGGCCCGGGAGCACCGCGCTCAACATCATCACCGGTCCCTACGGTGAGACGTTCGGCGGCTGGCTGCGGTCCTGCGGCGCCGAGGTGATCACCATCAGCGCGCCCTTCACCGGCGCGGTCAGCCCCGAGCAGGTGGCGGACGCGCTGCGGGAGCACCCCGAGATCGACTTTGTGAGCCTGGTGCACGCCGAGGCGGCGACCGGCAACACCAACCCGGTCGCCGAGATCGGTGCCGTGGTGCGGGAGCACGGTGCGCTGCTGATGCTCGACGCGGTCGCTTCCGTGGGTGCCGAGCCGCTGCTCACCGACGAGTGGGGAGTGGACCTGTGCGTCATCGGCGGCCAGAAGGCGTTGGCCGGCCCGGCCGGGGTCTCCGCGGTGTCGGTGAGCGCCCGCGCCTGGGAGCGCATCGCGGCCAACGAGCAGGCGCCGCGGCGCTCCTACCTCTCGCTGCTGGACTGGAAGGAGCGCTGGATCGACGCCGGTCGCACCGCCCTTCCGCACGCCCCGGCGCAGCTGGAGATGCTGGCGCTGGAGCAGGCCGTGGACCGGATCGAGAAGGAAGGGCTGGACACGGTCATCGCCCGCCACCGGGCGGCCGCCGCGGCGGTCCGGGCGGGCGTCGCGGTGCTCGGCGGGTCGGCGTCGTATGTGATCCGGGACGAGCACGCGGCGCCGGCCGCCACCACGCTGCGCGCACCGGCCGGGATGGATGCCCGTGAGGTGGTGTCCGCGGCGCTCGCCGCCGATGGTTCGGTCCCGGTACAGGCCGCCGCCGGCGCGCTGGCCGCGGAGATGATCAGGGTGAACCACTACGGGCGGGCCGCGGACCGCGCGGTGGTGCTCGCCGCGCTGGCGGCGCTGGCGGCCGGTCTGCGGACGCTGGGCGTCACGGTCGACGAGGAGGCGGCGGCCGGTGCGGCCGGTGCGGCATGGGATGAGGCCATCGCCGCGGCCTGAGCCGTGCCGTTCCACTGACCCGTCGGACGGCCCTCGGCCGTCGGACGCGCCCTCGACAGAGGGGCCCAGGTGTGGTCTGTTTCACGTGAAACGGACCACACCCTTTTTGCTGCGTGCGGTGCCGCTGGCGGCCAGTCGTCCGCCACCCGCCGTGTGCTGCTGCGCGCCCGGAGCCCGTGCCATCGTCCCCCGCCACCGCCTCGTCGCCGTCTCGCCGCCGTCGCCCCGCGTCCTCGTCTCCGTAGGTGTCCCGCGTTCTCGTCGTCGCCGGCTGCCGTCCCCGAGCCGCCTGGTCCCGGGCGTCCCGCCCCCCCGGCCGCCCCGCGCTCCGTCGGCCCCACCCACCCCACCAGCTCTTCCGCTCTGGTCGCCGCCCAGCGTGGCGACCCGTACGCGTGTTTTAACGCCCTCATAGAATCGGAACGATCAGCCCGGTTGACCTCCGGGGTGTGAAGGACGGTCGGCCCGGTTGATCTCCGGGGTGCGGAGTGCGAAGGAGCTCGGTGGTACCAGCAGGTGTGTGGAGGGCGGAGAGCCGGTCGGCGGCCCCGCGTGCGGATGCCCGGCGGAATCGCGCGCTGGTGCTCCAGGCGGCCCAATCTGCCTTCGGGGAAGGGGGGTTGGGAGTCTCGCTCGATGAGGTCGCCCGGCGTGCCGGGGTCGGTGCAGGGACCGTGTACCGCCATTTCCCCTCCAAGGAAGCCCTCTTCCGGGCGGCGGTCAGGGACCGGATGCGGCTGTTCGCCGATGCCGCGGGGGACTTGACCGATGCGGACGACCCCGGCGAGGTGTTCTTCCGTTTTCTGGCGTCGGTGGTGCGGCTGGCCGCCCCCAACCGGGCACTGTGCGAGGTGCTGGAGGCGACCGGGGAACAGGGCCCGGGCGCGGCGGAGGAGGAGTCGGCGGCCCCGGAGCTGGAGTTCCTGGTGGCCCTCGGTGTCCTTCTCGCACGGGCTCAACAGGCGGGCGCGGTAAGGGCGGACGTCGATCTGGACGACGTCCGTGTGCTGCTGACCGGGTGTCTGGCGATGGAGCGCCAACGGTCGGCGGGGCGGGGGCCGGCGGGAGCGGGCGCGGAGGCCGGGGAGGTGCCGGCGGGCCGGATGACGGCGCTGATACTCGATGGGCTCCGCGCCGGCCGGGACGTGACGAAACTGCCGGACGCGGGCCCGGAGCGTAACGAAACCCAGTGTGTGGTGTGCGGTGCGGCGCTTGCGGCGGCGCGCACCGGGCGGCCCGCGCGGTACTGCGGCGGCGCCTGCCGGCAGAGGGCCCACCGTGCCCGCCGCGCCGCTCCCCCGGCCCCTCGCTGACCGCGGCCCGGCGTCAGAGCGCGAGTTTGAAGCCGAGGTGGGACGCCTCAAAACCGAGCCGCTCGTAGAAGCGGTGCGCGTCGACCCGGGTGGCGTCGGAGGTGAGCTGGACGAGCCGGCAGCCGAGGTCCCGGGACTGGGTGATCGCCCATTCGATGAGGTCGGTGCCCAGGCCGGCCCCGCGTTCGTCGGCGTGGACCCGCACCGCCTCGATGATCGAGCGCGTGGCGCCGCGCCGGGAGAGACCGGGGATCACCGTGAGTTGGAGGGTGCCGACCACCCGGCCGGCGCGCTCGGCGACGACCAGGTGCTGGTGCGGATCGGCGTCCAGGACGGCGAACGCGGCGCGGTAGGGCGTGAGGTCGTCGGGGGACTCGCGGGTGGCGCCCAGGGGGTCGTCGGCCAGCATCGCGACGATGGCCGAGAGGTCGTCCTCGGTGGCGCGCCGTATCTCAAGATCGCTCATGGGCGGGACCCTATGCCGTGCGGGCGGGAGTGCCCAGGGGTTCCGACCGATCGCCGGAAGCGCGGAGGGAGCGGGGCCGGCGTGGTGACGCGGATGCCCCGGGCGGTGCGGCTGGCGGCGGGAGCGTCCGCGCATACGCGGTGGTGCGTACGGACCGGTCCGCGGGGGACGACGGCGGCCGTGGACGCGTCCTAGGCTCCGCCCATGACCAAGCTGCATCTGTTCGACATGGACGGAACCCTGCTCCACGGGTCCGCTGCCGCCGTCGAGATCTCCCGTCAGCTGGGGCTGGAGCGGGAGATCGCCGAGCTGGAGCGGGCGTTCGCGGAGGGTGCGCTGACCCCGGCGGGCTTTGCGCGGCGGGCGTGCGCGCTGTGGGCCGCCGACCTGACCGAGGTCCAGGTGGCGGCGGCCTTCGAGGGCGCGCCGTGGCTGGCCGGTATCCGGGAGGTCTGGGCCGACATCCGGGCCCGGGGCGAGCGATGCGCCGTGATCTCCCTCTCGCCCGGTTTCTTCGTCGAGCGGCTGCTGGCCTGGGGGGTCGACACCGCGCACGGCTCCCGTTGGCCGGCGGTGCCGATCCGTGAGCCGTTGGAACCGTCCGGCATCCTCTCGTCGTCAGCGAAGGTGCGGATCGCGGACGACCTGTGTGCGCGGTACGGGCTGAGCCGGGGGGACTGTGTGGCGTACGGCGACTCCTTGTCCGACGCCGGACTCTTCGCGGTGGTGCCGGAGTCGGTGGCGGTGAATGCGGATCACCATGTCAGCGGCCTGGCGACGTATGCGTACGGGGGGCGTGATCTGCGGGAGGCATACGAACTGGTGCGCACCGGAGGGTAATTCGGTGGGGTAAGTCTTTCCCCGGTGGATTCGGCCGCCGCGCGGACGGTAATTGTCCTGCGTGGGGAGGATCACGGATATCGGCAGGGCGCTCCGGGGGTACTCGGATCGGGGGTTGTGGTTTCAACTACTGTCGGTATGGTCGAGTCCGGCTCGGCGGGGGTGAGGGTCTTCGTGGGGGCGTGGCCGGTGGGCAAAGCTCGTCAGCCCAGCCGGGAAGCGGCCCGGATGACCCCGACTTCCGACTGTTTGTCCGGCGTGGTGAGGTGGGGTGGCATGCTGACGAGACGGCATGCGCACCGTTTGCTGTGAGGAAGTGAACGATGTCTGCTTTAGGGTCTGTTGCCGGAATCGCCTGAGGCGACGAAGAATTCCGGCAGGGTGGGGGAATTCCGGGCGGTTCCGGTCGACGGAACGGCAAAGAGGCAACCAAAAGACGTTTGAGGCGAGGCAGACCATGGATGCTCCGACCACCACGTCGGCCGATAGTGGCTCTCCTGACGGCAACCGTGGCGATTGGGGCTGGTTCACTCCGCCGGCGAAAAAGCCTTCCGGAGATCAGCAGGAGCGGCAAAACAACCAGGACGGGCGGCAATCGACGCCGGGCGAGGGTAATGAGCCGGGTGAACGCCCCGAATCCGAGCGGCTGCCCGGCCGGCCCGTGAACCCGGTGCGCCCGGTGGGTACCGCCGCCGGTCGGGAGCGCGAGCCGGAGCCGCAGCGGGTGCCGCGGTGGGTGCCTCGGCAGGGCCCGCCCGCCCCGTGGGAGGCGGCCCGGCAGCCCGGCACCGCAGCCCGCCCCGAGCGGCCCGCGCCCGCCGTCCCGCGCCCCGAGCCGGAGCGGGAGCCGGAGCCGGTCCACGAGCCCGCAGGGTGGACGCCGTTCGACGGCGTCGGCCCCTTCGGCCCCCACGCGTCGGAGCCCGCCTCCCTCCCCTCGGCCCCTGTGGACTCCCCGCGCCCGACCGCCCCCGCCGCCCCGTCGGCCCCTTCCGCACCGACTCCGGCTCCGACCCCGGCTCCGGCTCCGGCTCCGACCCTGGCCCCGGCCCCGGCCCCGGCCCCGGCTCCGGCCCCGCCCGCAGCCGGACCCTCCCTCGCCGCTCTGGAAACTCTCGGCTCGTCCGACGCGGCGGCCTCGCCCGACGCGGTGCTCATCCGGCGCACCCTGGCCGAGATCGAGCCCATCGCCGACAAGGTCACCGCGTACTTCTACGCGCTGCTGTTCGTCCGGCACCCCGATCTGCGGGCGCTGTTCCCCGCCTCGATGGACACCCAGCGCGACCGGCTCTTCAAGGCGCTGCTCACCACCGCCAAGCACATCGACAACTCCGAGGTGCTCGGCCAGTACCTCGCCCACCTCGGCCGCGGACACCGCAAGTACGGCACCCTGTCCGACCACTATCCGGCGGTTGGCGAGTGCCTGCTGAGCGCGCTCTCCCGTTACGCCCCGGCCAGTTGGGGCCCGGAGGCGGAGGGCGCGTGGGTGCGCTCGTACACCGCGCTCTCCCAGTTCATGATCGACGCGGCGGCCGAGGACGAGGCGGTCGCCCCGGCCTGGTGGCAGGCCGAGGTCGTCGCGCACGAGCTGCGCACCTCCGACACCGCGGTGGTGACGGTCCGCCCGGACCAGCCGTACCCGTTCCGCGCCGGGCAGTACACCAGCCTGGAGACCCCGTGGTGGCCACGGGTCTGGCGGCACTACTCCTTCGCCTCGGCGCCGCGCTCCGACGGCCTGCTCTCGTTCCATGTGAAGGCGGTGCCGGCCGGCTGGGTCTCCAACGCGCTGGTGCACCGCGCCCGGCCCGGTGACGTCCTGCGGATCGGCGGCCCCACCGGCTCGATGACCGTCGACCACACCACGGGCAACGGCCTGCTGTGCGTCGGCGGCGGCACCGGCATCGCGCCCATCAAGGCGCTGATCGAGGACATCGCCGGCCATGGCGCCCGGCGTCCGGTGGAGGTCTTCTACGGCGCCCGCAGCGACCACGACCTCTACGACATCGACACCATGCTGCGGCTGGAGCAGGCCCATCCCTGGCTCTCCGTCCGCCCGGTCGTCGCCGACGGACCGGCGACCCGGGGCGGACCGGGCACCTTGACGGGCCAACTCCCCGACGCCGTGCGGCAGTACGGCCCGTACCGCGAGTACGACGCATACCTTTCCGGTCCGCCGGGACTGATCCGCAGCGGGGTGGAGGCCCTGGTGGGGGTCGGCATCCCGACCGAGCGGATACGGCACGACTCCATCGACGAGCTGGTACCGACGGGAGACTGAAGTTTTGGCAGCAGACGGTGAAGACGACCGCGCGACGGAGGAACGGGGCCCGCGCCTGCCGGCGGAGCGGCCCGGGAGCGACGGCGAGCACCTGGTGCAGCAGAGACTCGGGACGACCGCGCGTGCCGACCGCTTCTACGCGGAGCAGGTCCTGGACCACCTCAACGCGCGGATGCGGGAGTTCGTGGCCGGTCAGGAGATGTTCTTCCTGTCCACCGCGGACCGGCACGGCGAGTGCGACGCCACCTTCCGGGCCGGGCCGCCCGGCTTCGTGCAGGTGCTGGGCGATCGGAAGCTGGCGTACCCGGAGTACCGCGGCAACGGCGTCATGGCCTCCCTCGGCAACCTCTCCGAGAACCCGCGGCTGGGCCTCCTCATGGTCGACTTCACCCGCTACCGGATAGGGCTGCACGTCAACGGCCGGGCCCGGGTGGTCCTGGACGAGGAGATGCGGGCCCATCACCCGGAGCTGCCGGTCGACCCGGTCCCGGGCCGGCGGGCGCAGCTGTGGGTGACGGTCGAGGTCGAGGAGGCGTACATCCACTGCGCCAAGCACATCCCGTACCTGCAGAAGATCCCGGCGGCCGAGCGCCGGGCCCGGGCCTGGGGCACCGACGACGTCAGGCGCAAGGGCGGCGACTTCTTCGGGGCCGCGGCCGAGGCGGACCGGCGCCCGCCGTTCCGGCGCCCGCAGCCGGGGACGGAGCATCTGCGCGGCGGGCTGCACGAGGACATCCCCGCGTCCGGCGCCGGCTCCGGAGCGGGCCCGGCGCCGCTGCCCGGTTCGCGGCGGCCCGCGCGGGACGACCTGGCCGCGGAGCTGAACGGGGAGTTCCTCGACCGGGTCGAGAAGGTGCTGGCACGGGCCCGGCCGCGCCGGTCGGCCGAGAACGAACCGGAGTTCCGCGGTTGGTTCGACCGCCGGGACGGCTGACCGGGAGCCGGCTCCCCGGGTCTGCCCGAGGGGCCCGTGGGCCCACGGCCCAGCGCCCTAGCCCAGATCGGGGGCGTGCATCGCGCGCACGCCCTCGATGTTGCCGTCCAGGTAGTGCCGCAGGGACAGCGGGACGACGTCGACCGAGGCGATCCCGACCCGGGTGAAGGGCACCCGCACGATCTCGTACTCGCCGCACGGCTCCTCGACCTCGGGGCCGTGCCGGCGGGACGGGTCCATCGACTCCAGCCGGCAGACGAAGAAGTGCTGCACCTTGACGCCGTCCACCCCGCCGTCGGTGAGGTGCTCGACGGTGTCGACGAAGACCGGCACCACATCGGTGACCTTGGCGCCCAGTTCCTCGTCCAGCTCGCGGTGGAGGGCCTCGACGACGGTGGCGTCCTCCGGCTCCACGCCACCGCCGGGAGTGATCCAGTACGGAGCCCGGCCCGGCTTGGTGCGCTTGATCAGTACCAGATCCGCTCCGTCGAGCAGGATCGCGCGGGCGGTGCGTTTGACGACTGGCCGTACGGTCATAGGGGACAGATGCCGCAGTCGCGGCGGCGTGAAACCCCTGTCTCACCGCTCACGTCACCAGTGGGCCGCGGTCCGCAGCAGCCACTCGTGCGCCCGCGCGATGTGCGGCAGCCCCAGCGTGCCGGTGCGCACGGCCAGGAAGTAGGTGCGCAGCGGGGGCACCGGCGGGTCCAGGAGGGCCACCACCGCGCCGCTGTCCAGCGCTTCGGCGCACAGGTAGCGAGGCAGGACGGCCAGCCCCGCGCCCGCCGCGACGCAGGACAGCACCGCCCGCAGATCGCCGGCGACGACCGCGGCGGAGACGGCGGGTTCGGCGTCGAAGACGGCGGCCCAGTAGCGGGCGATCAGCGGCAGGCTCTCGTGGACCTCGACCAGCGGGACCGGGTCGAGGACGCGGACGCCGCCGGCCCGGACGACGTCGGGGCCGCCCAGCCGGGCCGCCCAGCGGGGCGCGGCGACCAGGACGTGTTCCTCGTCGCAGAGCGGGGTGGCGGTGAGCAGTCCGCCGCGCGGCCGGGTGGTGGTGACGGTCAGGTCGTGGTGGCCGGCGGCCAGGCCGTCCAGCAGCTCGTCGGCATCGCCGAAGGCGGTGCGCAGGGACAGGCCCTGGGCGATGAGCGGGCTCAGCGCGGGTAAGGCGCGCTCGGCGGTGAACTCCGGGGGGCCGCCGAGGTGGAGCGTGCGGGTGGCGGAGTCCTGGTCCAGGCCCGCCTCGGTGATCTCGGTGAGGGCGTCGAGGTGGGGCGCGACCTTGTGGGCGAGTTCGTCGCCGACGGTGGTGGCGGTGACGCCACGGGCGCAACGGACGAACAACGGGCGCCCCAACTGGCGCTCCAGTGTGCGGATATGGCTGGTCACCGCCGGCTGGGAGAGCCCGAGGAGCGCGGCGGCCCGGGTGAACGAGCCGGCCCGGTGGACCGTGACGAAGGTGCGCAGCAGCGTCAGGTCCATCGCGTACCTCCTGCGCCCCTCGAAAGCCTGGTCGCGGGCCAACTATAAATTTGTCGATAGGACTGTGCCGCTAGCGTGATTGGACACTGACGCTCAGTCAACTAGCCTTGTCGAAGCGGTTCGTTTCACGTGAAACAGCCGGCCCGTCGACCAACCGGGCCGGGCTCACGGGAGCCGCCGGGCCGGCAGGGTGACGAGGGGGGATACCCTGCCGGCCTTTCTGCATCGGGGAGTTGGCGGCATGTACGCGCGCACCGTTCGGCTCCGCCCCTCCACTCACCGCGGCGCTACGCCTTCGCCGCGTCCAGTGCTCGCAGGACATCGGCGACCAGGTCCGGTGGTTCCTCCACGCCGACGGAGAGGCGGATGAAGCCCTCCGGCACGTTGTCGCCGCCCCAGCGGGCCCGGCGTTCGGCGGTGGAGCGTACGCCGCCGAAGCTGGTCGCGTTGTCCACCAGCGTCAGCGCGGCCAGGAACCGCTCCGCGTGCGCCGTGTCGGGGAGAACGAAGGAGACCACGCAGCCGAAGCTGCCGGGGCGCATCTGCCGGATGGCCAGGGCGTGCGACGGGTCCGTCGGCAGGCCGGGGTGGCGCAGCCCGGTGACCTCGGGGCGGGCGCTCAGCGCGGTGGCCACCGCCAGGGCGCCCTCGGACTGCTGGCGGACGCGCAGCGCCAGGGTGGCGAGCGAGCGGTGCGCGAGCCAGCTCTCCATGGGGCCGGGGATGGCGCCGACCGTCTTGCGCCACAGCCGGACGCCGTCGGCCAGCGCGGCGTCCCGGGTGGTGACGTACCCCAGCAGGACATCGCCGTGGCCGGTCAGGGCCTTGGTGCCGCTGGCGACCGAGAAGTCCGCGCCGAGGTCCAGCGGGCGCTGGCCGAGCGGGGTGGCCAGGGTGTTGTCCACGGCGACCAGCGCACCGCGGGCGTGTGCCGCGTCCGCCAGCCGCCGGATGTCGCAGACGTCCAGGCCCGGGTTGGAGGGCGACTCGATCCACAGCAGCCGGGCGCCGTCGAGGACGTCGAGCTGGGCGTCGGCGGCGGTGGGCGCGGTGCGGACCTCGATGCCGTAGCTCTCCAGGCGGGTGCGGACCGCGGGCAGGAGCTGATAGCCGTCGTCGGGGAGCACCACCGCGTCGCCGGTGCGCAGGTGGGAGAAGAGCACGGCGGTGATCGCCGCCATCCCGGAGGCGAAGGCGACGGTGTGTGCGGGCTCGTCCGGCGATTCCAGCTCGCCGATGGCGGCTTCCAGCCGGGTCCAGGTGGGGTTGGTGTCGCGGCCGTAGGTGTACGGGCCGGTGGCCTCGCCGGGGAGGTGGAAGTGGGCGGCGAACACCGGGCCGGGGAGGGTCGGTTCATGGGCCTCGGGCTCCGGGAGCCCGGCCCGCACCGCACGGGTGCCGTCGCCGGTCATGCGCTCTCCTTGTGGTGGGGGTGGTGCAGGCCCGGACGCGGCTCGGCGGGACCGGGCGCGCCGGAGGTGACCTCGGCGCGGACCGCCTCCAGGAGGCCGTCGCAGGCCCCCTCGATCATCTCCAGGCATTCCTCGAAGCCGGCGAAGCCGCCGAAGTACGGGTCCGGCACGTCGAGGTCGGAAGGGCCGGCGGCCGGGCCCGTGCCGCAGCTGTAGGCGCGCAGCAGGTGGACCTTGGCGGCGTCCTCGGGGGTGGGGGCCAGCCGGCGCAGCTCGTGCAGATGGCCCGAGTCGAGCGCGATGACCAGGTCGCGGCGGGCGAACCAGGAAGCGCGGAACTGCCGGGCGGTGTGCGCGGTCGGATAGCCGCCGTCGCGCAGGACGGCGATGGTGCGGGGGTCGGCTCCGTCGCCTTCGTGCCAGCCGCCGGTGCCGGCGCTGTCGGTCTCGACCAGCGCGTCGAGACCGTCCTCCGCGATGCGGGCACGGAAGACGGACTCGGCCATCGGCGAACGGCATATGTTGCCGGTGCAGACGAAGCAGACGCGGTAGGGGGTGGTCAAGCGTCAGTCCTTGTCGGGGAGGATCACGTGCATCGCCCAGGAGACGACGGAGACGATCACGCCGCCGAGCAGCGCCGCCCAGAAGCCGTCCACATGGAAGGCGAGGTCGACCTTGCCGGCGAGCCAGGAGGTCAGCAGGAGCATCAGTGCGTTCACGACCAGTGTGATCAGGCCGAGGGTGAGAACGAAGAGGGGGAAGGAGAGCACCTTCACCACGGGCTTCACGAGGAAGTTGACCAGCCCGAAGATCAGCGCCACCAGAATCAGCGTGAGCACCTTGCGGCCGGTGTTCTCGCCGGTGAGCGTGATGCCTTTGAGGAGCCAGATGGCCACGGCCAGGGCCGCGGCATTGGCGAGCGTCTTGACCAGGAAATGCTTCATGGTGAGATCGTCGCAGACGACAGCAGACCGGTGAGAGGTGCGAACGGCATGAAGGCTTTCCGACTGGACGAACTGGAAGCGGAACGGGTCGCGAACGACGGCGCGTATCTCCAGTTCCTTCGGGAACGCAATATGTCGGTGGGGCTGTACGCGTTGGACGCCGGGTCCGTCGACCCGCAGCAGCCGCACGGTCAGGACGAGGTGTACCTGGTGGTGAGCGGCCGCGGGGCGATCACCGTGGGGGCGGAGACGGAGTCGGTGGCGCGCGGCAGCGTCGTCTACGTGCCCGCCGGGGTGCCCCACAAGTTCCACCACATCAGCGAGGACCTCCGGGTCGTGGTGGTGTTCTCTCCGCCCGAAAGCTGAGGGGCGGACCCCGGAACCCGTAGGGGTCGGCTCAGGGGCGAGCCGGGGCTGTCGGGCCCCCGCGGAGGCTTCGGGCCGCCTAGCATCGTTGGTGTACAGGGGAACCGGAAACGCGGTGCGGCAGACGCGGATCGCAGACGGTGCCACCGGAGCGGCAGAGACCGACTAGATCGCGACAGACAGAAAGCAGGGCAGAGCAGTGGCTGGTAAGGGGATACTCGCAGGGCTTCCGTGGTGGGTCACCTGGGTCGTGGTGCCCGTCATCCTGATCGTCGTCTTCGGCGGACTGATCACCACCGCACTCGGCTTCCTGATCGGCCTGCTCTTCAAGGTGCTGGTCGCGGCGGCCCTGATCGCCGGTGTCATCTACCTCGTGCGCAGGTTCACCGGTTCCTCGTCCTCGTCGAAGAGCGACTGGTAGGCCGCGTCCCGACCGACCGGTACTGTCCGACCCGCACCGCCCGATGACGCCCTGCCCCCCACCCGGGAGCAGGGCGTCCGGCGTTCTCGGCCCGGGCCGACATCCCGCGACGGAGTCGAACGCGGTTCGGAGGACGGACCGCCGGCCGTCCCCGGGGGACCGGCACCCAGGACGTTGCGCCTGCTCACCGTGAGGCGGTGCGGCGTTCCGTTCGGTCATCGGCGCCGGCGGGATGCCCGGCCGGGGGTAACTCCCGGGCTTTCGGCTGATGTTGCGGACCGGCCGGGCTAGAGTGCGGAGCGCAGGCGTCTTCCGGATGCCGATGTTCCGGAATGCTCCGAGCGAGCGGGCCGGGCGTCGGGTCGGACGTCCTGGGAGACGCGCGGTCGCGGGAGCGGTTCCCGTGGCCGGGGCCGCGGGACCAAGGCGCTCGGACGTGGGGGTTGGCGTTGGCGATCGACAACGACGAGTCCGGCACGCATCCCACCCTGATCGGGTCGGTGCAGCGGGCGCTGCGGCTCCTGGAGGCGGTGGCCGCGCACGACGGCGGCGCGCCCGCCAAACAACTGGCGCGAGAGGCGGGGATCCCGCTCCCCACCGCCTACCACCTGCTGCGGACGATGACCCACGAGGGCTATCTGCGCCGGGAGAACGGTGTCTTCGTCCTCGGGGAGGCCGCCGAGGCCATCGGCCGGGCCGGGGTCGCACGGCGGCGGCGCAGCGAGCTGGCCGACGTGCTGGCCGCGGCGGGCCGCGAACTGGGCGCCGCCGTCTACTTCGCCGTCTATCGGGAGGGCGAGGTGGAAGTGGTGGCGATAACCGATGATCCGGCGCGGCCGCCGGTCGAGCAATGGGTCGACTTCCGCTCCACCGCCCATGCCCATGCGATCGGGCAGTGCCTGCTGGCGCAGCTCGACGAAGAGGCCCGGAAAGAACATCTGGCGCGCTATCCCGTGCAGTCGATGACGCCGTTCTCGGTGCGTTCCGAGGGCGATCTGATGAATCGGCTGGCTACGGTGCGTCGCGGTCAAGTCGCCTACGAGCGCCAGGAATATGCCTTGGGCACGGTGTGTTCGGCTATCCCCATTCGGGTCGGCTCGGCCGCCGCCGCGCTGGCGGTTTCTCTTCCTGCGACGGAAGTGCACCGATTGCAGACAGTTACGAACCGACTACGAAAAAAGGCGGAGAGGGTACTAACGACACTCGCCTTCTCTATCAGTATCTGAAAACTCACTCCTTGTGATCTGCCTGCACGTGACCGACGATGGCGTCAATAGGGCTTCAGGGGATGATTCCCGGCCATCTCCGATCAAGTGCGGGGCAGTGGTTGATGAACGACACGGTTCAGGCAGAAGTGATCATGAGCTTCCTTGTCTCGGAGGAACTCGCCTTCCGGATCCCGGTGGAATTGGATTTCGACAGCGGCGACCCCTACGCCGTCCGCCTCACCTTCGACCTTCCCGGCGATGCGCCCGTGACCTGGGTGTTCGGCCGCGAGCTACTGCTGGACGGGCTGAGCCGCCCGGCCGGCGAGGGGGACGTGAGAGTCGAGCCGTCCTCCCCCGAGCACCTCGGCGACGTCTACATCAGCCTCCAAGTCGGCGCCGAGCGCGCCCTGTTCCGGGCCAGTGCGCCGCCGCTGGTCGCCTTCCTGGACCGCACGGACCGGATCGTTCCGCTCGGCAAGGAAGAGGTCTGCGACACCCTGGACGCCGCGCTGGACCGGATCCTGACGGAGGCCCGGGCCGGGTGATCCCACCGGCCGCCGGTGCCGCTCCATCCCGTCGTCACGGCCGCTCGGCCGGGCACCGCCCGCCGCTGCCCCGACACCCCAACACCCGCCGTGCTCCCGGCACTTCGCCGGCCTCCGCCGCACCGGATCGCCCCGCCCCCGGTGCGGCGCGCTCAGCGCTTGCGGCGCCGTCCCCGCGCGGCCCGGCGCCCGCCTCGTCCTCCGGCGTCCGCACCGCCCGGCCCCGGGCGGTCCGCCGAGACCACCAGGGCCGCCAGCAGGGTCGTCACCGGCACCGACGCGACCAGCCCGATGCTGCCCACGAGGGTGCGGACGATCTCCTCCGCGACCACCTCGCTACTGGCGACCGTGCCGACGCTGCTCTGCGCGATCGAGAACAGCAGGAGCAGCGGCAGTGCGGCGCCCGCGTAGGCCATGACCAGGGTGTTCACCACGGAGGCGATATGGTCGCGCCCGATCCGCATCGCCGCCCCGTACAGCTTGCGCCAACCCGCCGACGGATCCGCGTCCTTGAGCTCCCACACCGCGGCCGTCTGGGTCACCGTCACATCGTCGAGCACCCCCAGCGAACCGATGATGACGCTCGCCAGCAGCAGGCCGCGGATCTCGATGTCCGGGTACAGCCCGTGCACCAGGCCCGTGGTGTCGTCCGTGTTGCCGGTCAGCAGCGCCCAGTTGATGAACACCGAGCCCAGCAGCCCGATGAGGAGCAGCGAGACGAGGGTGCCGAGCACCGCCACGGACGTACGGGCCGTCAGCCCGTGGCTCAGGTAGAGCGCGATCAGCATGATCGCGCTGCCGCCGACCATCGCCACCACCAGCGGATCGGAGCCCTGGAGGATCGCCGGCAGGATGAAGACCGTCAGCAGGCCGAAGCTGGCCGCCAGCGCCACCAGCGCCAGCACCCCGCGCAGTCGCCCGATGATCACCACTGCGAAGGCAAAGATCCCGGCCAGCACCCACATCGGAACGGTGCGGTCGACGTCGGTCACCGCGTACTGGAGTTCCTTCGGCGCCTTGGGGGAGTAGGAGACGACCACGTCCTGACCGGTTGTGTAGTGGCGCAGGGCGTCCGGCGTCACCACTGTCTGGAAGGTCCGGCCGGTGTTCTCCCCCGTGGTCACCCTGACCGTCGCCTGTTCGCAGGGTTTGTCCCGGGCCGCGCCCCCGGCCCCCGGCCGGCCTCCGGGGGCGGCGGGCTGCTCGGCGTGCACCGCCGCGCAGTCCACCTCCTCGACCTTGGTGATCCGGGCGCTTTCCGTGGGCTGGTCGAAGCCCACACCGGACGGTTTGTGCGAGGGCGCGCCACCGGGCCAGAGGACGAGCAGACCGATCACGACGGCGGCCGCGAACGGGATCAGAACCGCGGCGATGACCTTGCGCAGATGCCGGGAGACCGGGGTGGCCGGCCCATGGCTGTGGGTGTGCGCAGGGGCGGCGGGGGCGTGCAGGGCTTCGGGAGGGCTCATCGCCCGATCATTGCAAGAACCCGTGGGGCCCCTGTTCACGCCGCCGCATCGGCCGCTACCGTGGTGCCACCTTTGCAATCGCGGGAGCTCGGAGCACCGGGCTGAGAGGGCGCTGACCTCCGTCCCCGCGGTGTTTCACGTGAAACACCGCTCGACGGAAGCCGCTGCGTCGACCGCCGAACCTGTTACCGGGTAATGCCGGCGTAGGGAGTTGGGTCTTTATGACTCTGCAGGATGCACGCACGCCCGAAAGCGCCTCGACCGACGGCGAGAAGCCGGGGATCGGCTGGCACAAGGGCTATGTCTCCGGATCGCGTCCGGACCTCCGGGTCCCGGTCCGGCGGGTGCACCTCACCAACGGCAAGGACGTGACGCTCTACGACACGTCAGGGCCGTACACCGACCCCCATATCGAAACCGATGTCCGCCGCGGTCTGGCGCCGCTGCGGGAGAACTGGATCATCGCCCGCGGCGACACCGAGGAGTACGCGGGCCGCCCGATGCGGCCCGAGGACGACGGGATCAAGCACACCTCACCGCGCGGGGGCCTGCGGAACCTCGACGCGGTCTTCCCGGGCCGGCCGCGTCAGCCGCGCCGCGGCCGGGACGGTGCCCCGGTCACCCAGCTCGCATACGCCCAACGCGGCGAGATCACCGCGGAGATGGAGTACGTCGCCGTCCGCGAGAACGTGAGCCCGGAGTTCGTGCGCGACGAGATCGCGGCCGGGCGCGCGGTGCTGCCGGCCAACATCAACCACCCGGAGATCGAGCCGATGATCATCGGCAAGAACTTCCTGGTGAAGGTGAACGCCAACATCGGCAATTCCGCGGTCACTTCGTCGATCGAGGAGGAGGTGGAGAAGATGACCTGGGCGACCCGCTGGGGCGCCGACACGGTCATGGACCTCTCCACCGGCCGCAACATCCACACCACCCGCGAGTGGGTGCTCCGCAACTCCCCCGTGCCCATCGGCACCGTCCCCCTCTACCAGGCCCTGGAGAAGGTCGACGGCAAGGCCGAGGAGCTGACCTGGGAGATCTACAAGGACACCATCATCGAGCAGGCCGAGCAGGGCGTCGACTACATGACGGTGCACGCCGGTGTGCTGCTCCGCTACGTCCCGCTCACCGCCAACCGCAAGACCGGCATCGTCTCCCGCGGCGGCTCGATCATGGCGGCCTGGTGCCTGGCGCACCATCAGGAGTCGTTCCTCTACACCCACTTCGAGGAACTCTGCGACATCCTCGCCGCCTACGACGTCACCTTCTCGCTCGGTGACGGCCTGCGCCCCGGCTCCATCGCGGACGCCAACGACGAGGCGCAGTTCGCCGAGTTGAGGACGCTCGGCGAGCTGAACACCGTCGCCAAGCGGCACGGCGTGCAGACCATGATCGAGGGCCCGGGCCACGTCCCGATGCACAAGATCAAGGAGAACATCGACCTCCAGCAGGAGATCTGCGAGGAGGCCCCGTTCTACACGCTCGGCCCGCTCACCACCGACATCGCGCCCGCCTACGACCACATCACCTCCGGTATCGGCGCCGCGATGATCGCCTGGTGGGGCACCGCGATGCTCTGCTACGTCACGCCCAAGGAGCACCTGGGCCTCCCGGACCGCGACGACGTCAAGACCGGCGTCATCACGTACAAGATCGCGGCCCACGCGGCGGACCTGGCCAAGGGCCACCCGGGCGCCCAGGAATGGGACGACGCGCTTTCCGACGCCCGCTTCGAGTTCCGCTGGGAGGACCAGTTCAACCTGGCCCTCGACCCGGACACCGCACGCGCCTTCCATGACGCGACGCTGCCCGCCGAGCCGGCCAAGACGGCCCACTTCTGCTCGATGTGCGGGCCGAAGTTCTGCTCGATGAAGATCAGCCGAAGCATCACCGAGCAGTTCGGCGGTGGTCAGGGCGCGAGCCCCGAGGAGATCCGGGCCGGAATGCTGGAGAAGTCCAGGGAGTTCGCGGCGGCCGGCAACCGCGTCTATCTGCCGTTGGCCGACTGAATCGGCGGACGTGAGGGCGGGGGCTCTCCCTGAGCCTCCGCCCTCACGTCACCGGCCTCGGGACCGGCCGGCCCCCGGCGCGGATCAGTCGGCCTCGCGGACGTCGGACCGGGCCGACGCCGAGAGCCGGCCGCTCAGCACGTCCAGGAACCGCAGCGCCGCGAACCGGCAGCGGCTGGTGGAGTGCCGGGCGGCGAAGTCGAGGAACGCGTGCCCGAGGTCCTCGGCGGAGCCCGGGTACCCCTGCCCCAGGCCCAGCACCTCGCCCGCCCCGGTGCCCCAGACCAGCGACGCCAGGGCCAGCAGGCGTCCCTGCCCCACGGCCGTCTGGACCCGGCGGGACCAGTCGTCCGGGTCCAGCCAGACCACCGCGTTGAAGCACGACCACGCGCTCAGCAGACTCCGTGCGAGGCGTTCCTCCTCCCGCACTCCGGAGGGCAGGCGGAAGGACGGGTCGCTGTGGTCCGGGTGCCACTTCAGCGGTACGAACCCACAGAGCCATTCGGCCTGTTCGAGGTGGAACAGCGCGAGTTGATGGACCGAGTCGACATTGGCTCCGAACGCCTCCAGCCGCGCCGTGAAGGGCTGCCGTTCGGCGCTGGAGGTCCGCTCCCCCAGGTCGGTGAGGGCCGCCGCCAACTCCAGGAAGCCGGCGCTGTCCTCGTCGGTGAACAGGGCGTCCAGCTCGGCCAGGGCGCCGAGCTGAGGAGCGAGTGACGGGGCGTAGGCCCGCGCCGTGCGCAGGCGCAGCACCGAGCTCCAGTGCCCGGGGGCGGCATGCGGCAGCTCGGCGAGCTCCCGGCGCGCGGTCTCCAGCAGGCGGCTCTGGAGCTCTCCGGGATGCAGCTCCCACACGGCCTGCCGGAGAAGGGCGTCCGCACGGGTGCAGACCAGCTCGCCGAGCTTGTGCTCGGGCACGGCCCGGAGCTTGAGATCGGCGGACTTCGCGGCCTTGGCGAACAGCCAGGCCGCCAGCTGGTCCTGCGCCTTGATGATCCGGAACTCGGCCGTGGGGCGCAGTTCCTTGCCACCCAGCAGGCTGTAGACGCGCTCGACGGCGTCCGCGTCGATGCTCCGCCCGGTGGTGGCCGCCTCCTCGTGAAGGACCTGTTGCTCCACGGCGTTGTGCATCCTGAACCAGGTGACGCTCTGCCCGTGCGTCCGCTCGAAGAGGTCGATCGTGGCGCGGCGTTCCTCGTACGCACGGCGCAGCGGCGGGGCCTGGTCGCCGGCGGGGGTGGGGCGAAGGAGGCGCGGACCCGGCAGGGCGAGCGGGGACTCCGCCTCGTGCAGGAGGTCGAAGCCGCAGAAGATCTCCCAGGCCTCCGGATTCCCGGTGTCGGCGTTGGCCCGCACGATGCCGCTCCACCGCCGGAGCTCCGGCCCGGCGGATTCGGCGAGCGCCGCGGACCAGGACCGCTCGCGCAGCATGGAGACGATGGTCAGCCAGCTCCGCACCACCATCCAGCTCGGGTTGTCCACGAGCGCCCGGTCCAGGCTCGCCTTCAGCTCCCTGAGATCGCGCAGCACCTCGCGGTGCTCGCCTTGCGCCTCCCGGGCCGAGGCCGTGACGGGGATGAAGAAGGAGCCGAACACCGCTTGGGCCTCGGCGCTGGACCAGGTGGAGGCCGCGAACCGGGCGACCCGCTTCAGCGCCGCGAGCCGCTCCTGGGCGGGGAGCGCGGTGCGGAGCTTCTTGTAGATGTTGGTCGCCTGGGAGGCGGCCCGCCAGCGGGTGTTCGGCTCGATGGTCTCCTCGTAGGCGTCGTCCTCGACCGTCAGGAGGAGGGCGAGCAGCGTACCGAGCACCTCTTCGGCGTCTTCGCGGTGGAGGATGCGGTCGAGGACGTCCTCGTGCGCGCGCCAGACCCGGGGCTGGTCGAACCGCTGCCCGTGCCGGCAGGCATCGATCAGATGCCCCGCCGTCTCCTGCGGATCGGTGCTCGTCCTGGCCTGGAGCAGGCTGAGCCGGTGCATCAGGTTCCGCAGCCCGCCGCTGGGCGCGGCCCTGATCCCCTCCTCCAGGCTGTCCAGCAGGGACCGGCCGCGCCGCGCTATCCGGCGGTGCTCCTCCTCGTCGTCGGTGAGTTCGGCGGTGCCCAGCCCCCAGCCCGCGAGGGCGAGGGTGCGGCTCGCCCGGCCGAGGGAGTAGTCCTGGATGACCGTGTCGGACACGTAGTCCAGCACCAGGCCGCGGAAGTTGACCACGTCGCCGGCCATGTCGAAACGGCGCGCGCACATGACGGTCAGGCGGTCGAGCGTGTTGATGTCCTCATGGCTGAGGAGCGGCTGCCGGACGATCTCTCCCCAGAGCTGGGTGAGCACCTGGGAGAGGCTGTCGTGGATGCCCGGTGTCTCGGGCGAGAACCGGGACAGGACGTTGATCTGCGCGATGCCCAGCCGCACTCCGGAGAGCGTCCCGCGGACGGACGGGTCGTCCAGGCGCCGGCGGATCGCGACGAGTTCGGCCTCGGCGTCCTTGAGGTCGACCGCGAGGATCGGCGCCTCGTCGGAGAGGGCGAGGAGGTTGGTCACCACGACCGAGCGGGTGCGGGGCCACTCCACCGCGGGCGGGCTCTCCGGCAGGTCGTCGAGCTCGTCGAGCGCCCGCTCCAGCGCGCGCACGACGTGGAAACCGCCCTCCTCCCTGCTGTCCGCACCGGCGAAGTCATGGACGTGGTCGAGCAGGCGGGCCGTGGCGTCGCCGACGATCTGGTCCGCCCGTGCCTCGGTGGGCTCCGGCTCCCCCAGCAGGAAGGCCGGAAGGTGGTGCTCCCAGAACCGGTCCTCGGGCGGCAGCTGGAGCCGCCGGTGGATCTCCTTGAACGCCTCCGCGGCGGCCGGGCTGACGGCCACCTTCGAGGTGTCCCCCGGCACGCTGTCGACGAGCACACCCGACTTGCGCAGCCAGGGGACGGCCCGTTGCAGGGGAGCCAGCGCCGTGGGCAGCGCGGTCACGGAGAGCGGCGGTGAGCCCAGCTGCGTCCAGGCGAGCAGGAAGGCGAGCGCGCCCGGGGCGGAGCCCTCCTCGAGCCGGCAGCCCGATTCGACGAGTGCCGGCCCGACCACGTAGTGGGCGGCGCGGCGGATCTCCTCGGCGAGCATGCCGTCGTGCGGTTCCGCGCCGCCGGCACTCAGCCGGAGGTCGAGGCCGGCCACGGCGTGCGTCAGCACCGTCGGGCGGAACGCGATGGACTCCTCACCGGACAGCCGCAGCGCCGCGGCGGGGTCGACGCCGGTGATGTCCCGTTCCTTCAGCAGGAGTTCCACCAGCTCGGCGGCCTGCTCCGGGCTGAGCGGAGGTACGTTCACCGCCGCCGCCGGCAGAAGCTGGCCGGCCCCGGTGAGCCCCTCCAGATCCCGGGCGGAGACGACCAGGACCATGGCGTCGCGGAAGATCGGGTAGGCCAGCAGCCGTTCCAGGTCGTCGTGGATCTGGCGACGCTCGGAGCGCGTCGTGCGGAAGGTGATGTACACGACCAGGGGCCGCCCGCCGACCCGTCGGGCCAGCTCCGCCACCGCCTGCTCCCGGGACGCCGCGAAGTCGGTGTCCACCGGGGTGCCGCCGCTGCGGTAGCGGTTCAGCCCCAGGGCGAACTGGAGGGCGCGCAGCGCCGGGACGGGGCTCTGGTAGCGGATGGGGTCGAGGTCGAGCCGCAGCACATAGGGGTTCTTGGGCATGGCCGCGCGTGAGCCGTCCGGCGCCCGCAGGAAGGCTTCGGTGAGGCATTTCTTGCCGACGCCCGGCTCACCGGTGATCGGCACCACGCTCCCCGGCCGGGACCGGACCTGGAGCCGGCCGAACTCCTTCGGCCGCGGGAGCACGGGGCGCAGCGGCGCGGGATAGTCCCACGGCCAGTTCAGCCCGGACGGAGCCGGCTCCTCGGCCGGCGGGGCGGCGTCGGCCGGGGCCGTGGCCTCCTCGGGACGGGCCGCGGCCCCGGAGGCCGTGCCGCCCGGTGCCGCGGGCTGCTCCGGTGCCGGGGACGCGGGGGAGGCGTCCGCCGAACTGCCGGGTATGTGCGCCGTGTTGGGGAGCCAGGGGTGGTCCGCCGCGGAGCCGTGCAGCGTGAGCGGTGTCGGTACCCGCTTCAGGTCCAGCGGCCCCAAACCCTCGTTGTACTCCTCCACCTGCTGCTTCACGGACTGGGCGAGATCGCTGAGGCTCAGGTGGCGACCGCCGCGCGGAGCGGGCCGCCGGGCGGCCTCGACGAACGCACCGGTGAAGAAGCTCGGCCCGTCCTCGGTGGGCGACTTCGCCTTCAACCCCTTGTCGGCCGCCACCAGCAGCGCGATGCGCCCGCCCGTCTCGCCGGGCGTGTGCAGGGTCGGACGCACATGGGAGACGGCCGCGCCCGCATGGCAGCAGTCCAGGATCACGACGATGTGATCGGCCTGGACCTGCGGGCTCTGGAGGATGTCGGCGACGTGGCTGAAGGCCATGCTGCCGTGGGGGTCCATGACGGACTCGGTCTTGCTGAGCGCGAGGTACAGCTCCTCGGAAGGAGGGATCGTGTAGCCGTGCCCCGAGAAGTAGACGAGCAGGAGATCCGAGCGCTCGGGCGGCCGCAGGGCGGCATTGCGCACGGCTCCCCGGATGGTGTCCGTGGTCAGCGGGCCGTTCCGGTCGCTGATGGTGTCGCAGTTACGGCTGGGCAGTCCCCACTCGTCCAGGAGGTCGAGCATGGCGTTGAGGCTGTGCTGCACCGAGGGCAGGTCATCGAGCCCGTCCTCTTTGAGGCGGTGATGATAGGTGGAACACCCGATGAGGACAGCTCGTGATCGCGCCGGGTCAAAGGGCGCGGGCTCACCCGTCGTGGCCAACTCGGTACTCGCTTCAGTGGTCGTCGGACTCCGTGCCCTCGTCCAGGAGTGACGACAGAGCCCGCAGGTCCTCCTCGGTCAGCTTCGCGGTCTTCACCGTCACCGTGCGGGTGCCGTTGGTCACGGTCCACACGCTCGGCCGGAAGCGCGCCTCCAGCCAGGCGGCGAACACGGAGAACGCCGTTTCGATCAACTCGCGGTTCTCGCCGGCGAAGACGACCGCGTCGTGCAGTGCGCCCATGTCCCCGGGGGCGCCGGGCTTCGCCAGCAGCTGGGGCTTCAGAGCGGCTCCGTGCGCATGCCGTTGGAGCGTCTCCAGGAGGGAGGTCAGATCTTCGTCGATGCCCTCGTCGCAGGTCAGGGTAAACCGCACCGAAACGCCCCCCAGGTATGAGATCTATGAGCAGTAGATCAGCATAGCGCTCTGCGTTGTCGCTGACTGCGGTTGTGCATCATCTCCCCGGCGCCTGTGGATCGTTGAGGGAAGGCGGCCGTGGTGATCCCGCATCGCTTTCAGGGGCGCTGCCATGGGACGTGAGGCCGCCCGCGGTGTCGGCCGGGGGAGCGGCCAGGGCCTCGCGGAGGAAGGGCAGCAGCCCGCGCTCCAGGAGGGCCTGCCGCCAGGCGTCGTGGGCGCTGTCCAGCGCGGCGGCCCGCTCCGTTGCCGCGCCGTCCCGGGACGCGCCGTTGCGCAGCGCGGTGACGACCATGCAGCCCATGGCGACCAGCGCACCGGCGGCGGCCAGCAGTGCGAAGATCCAGCCGACGCTGACCAGCGGCCGGGAGACGGCCGGATCCGGGTCGACGGCGCGCAGCACATAGCCCAGGACGAGGAAGAGGACGGCCGCGATCCCGGCGAGCACCGGAACGAGGACGGTGACCATCGCGGCAAGGCCGAAACCGGTCGCATCGGCGGCCGGATCGTCGTCCGCGGTGGCCGGTTCGCCGCCCTCGCTGTCCGCTGCCGGACCGCCCGCGCCGGGGGCGGACGCGCCGGGCGCCGGGGCGCGCGACTCGGCGCGCAGCCGTATGTAGCGCTGGTATTCGGCCGCCGCGCAGCCGGCGATGGCGCCGGTCGCGCTGAGCGCCATCGCGCGCAACTGGGCCGCGTCGAGGCGGTGTTCGGCGGCGGCCGGGGGGTCGTCCGGGCGGTAGGCGGCGGTGCGCAGCGTCTCATCAAGGAGCCGCTCGAATTCCGCGCGGTCCTCGTTCAGCAGGTGCGGAGCGCTGTTCATATGGGTCCCCCGATGCTCCGTAGCGCCGTACGGGCCGGCCGGGACCGGGCTCCGGGCGGGAAACGGAGGAGAGCCTGCTACGGGCAGCCCGATGGTAGAGCGCCCGTGGTGGGGGGTGTCAGGGAGTTTGCGGAATTTGCGCGCGGCCATGACCGGACTCCGGCCGACCGGTCCACCCGACGGAGCGGTGCCCGGCCGCCCGATGAACCGTCAGCCGGCCAGCGGCAGTTGGCAGACCAGCAGCTTTCCGGCCATCGTGATCCCGCCGTCCATGGCGATGGCCAGACCGTCCGCGTAGACGTGCGGACCGTCCACCGCGACCCCGTCGTCCTCGCCGTCCTCCCCGCCTACCTGGCCGAGCAGGTACGGGATGGGGCTGTGCCCGTGCACCAGGCGGTTGCCGCCGTAGGCGTCGAGCAGTTCCCGGACGGCCTGCGCGCCGGCGGTCTCGTCGCGGAAGGCGAACCGCTTGGTGAACTTGCGGAAGAGGTCCCAGACTTCGTCGGCGTCGCTGCGCGTCAGCACGTCGTGGACGGTGTCGTTGACCTCCTCGATGGAGGCGCCGTATTCGAGGTAGGCGGTGGTGTCGGAGTGCACGAGCAGGTGCCCGTCCTCCTCCATCACGGCGTCCAGCCGGGCCATCCACTGGAGGTGGTGGTCCTCCAGCCGGTCCATGTCGTTCTTCTGGCCGCCGTTGAGGAGCCACGCCGCCTGGAAGGAGGCGGTGCCCGCGCCGGACTGGACGGGGGTGTCGCCGAACCGCTTGGCACCGAGCAGCAGCAGTTCGTGGTTGCCCATCAGGGCCTTGCAGTAGCCGCCGGCCGCCGCGGCCTCGGCGGAGAGCTGCATGACCAGGTCGATGACGCCGATCCCGTCCGGACCGCGGTCGGTGAAGTCGCCGAGGAACCAGAGGCGGGCGTTGCCGGCCGCCCATCTGCCGTCGGCGTCGATCAGCCCCTCGGCCTCCAACGCGACGCGCAGCTCGTCGTAGTAGCCGTGCACGTCGCCGACGACGTACAGCGGGCCCAGGCCGTCGGGGGCGGGCGCCGCATCGGGCAGGGACAGCACGGACGGCTGGTCGATGAGGGTGTCCGTGCGGGTGATGACCGGCAGGTCGCGGGCGGTCGGGGTGTAGTCCTCGGGCGGCTCGGCCGGCGGCGCGGCGGGGGGCGCGACCGGGGGCGCGACGGGCGCGGTGAGCGGTGGTCCGGGCGGCGGAACGGGCGCCGGAGGCTGTGCCCCTGTGGTCCACACCATGGGTCCTTGACCGGCCCCCTGAGTCATCGGCCCCTCCACCGTTGCGCCGCCGTGCACCTCTCGGACCTTTGCCTGGTCGACGGCGGTCCGCGGTGTCGTGCGCCCATCATAGGAACGCCGCTCGCGGGTTGTGACGCACCCGGGGGTGATCAATCCTGCGGAGACCGGCGTTCGCGATGGATTTCTCCCGGGATCATCCGGTATTTCCTCGGCGGGCCGGGTGCCTTGAGCCGGTTCGGTGCGCCCGGCCCGCCGAGCCGGGCGCACGCTCAGTCGTGGGTCGGGCCCCGCGGTGGGCTGACGGTCGTGCGCGGGGAGCGGCGCTGGGAAGAGGTACGCACGATCAGGTCGGTCGGTATCACCTGCTCGACCGGGCAGCTGCCGCCGAGCCCCTCGATGGCGTCGATCAGGATCTGGACCACGGCGGTGCCGATGCGCCGCGGTTTCAGGGAGAGCGTGGTGATCGGCGGGTCGGTGGTGGCGTAGACCGTGGACTCGCTGCAGCAGACCAGCAGCAGGTCGTCCGGTACGCGCAGGCCGTAGCGGCGGGCCGCGGCCAGCAGGTCGGTGCCGTTGGGGTCGAAGAGTCCGTACACCGCGTCCGGGCGGTCCGGGCGGGCCAGCAGCCGGTCCGCGGCCACGGCGCCCGCCCGCGGGTCGAACGCGGGGTAGGACTCGTAGACGGGGTCCTGGCCGACCCGCTCGCACCAGTGCAGATAGGCGGTGGTCGACAGCCGGGTGTAGGTGTCGGTGGTGGTGCCCGTGAGCAGCCCGATGCGGCGGGCGCCGGCCTCGGCGAGATGGTCGAGCAGGCCGAGGACGGCCGCCTCGTGGTCGTTGTCGACCCAGCCGGTGACCGGCAGGGTGCCGCCGGGACGGCCGTCGGAGACGACGGGGATGCCGTGCCGGACCAGCTCGGTGACGACGGGGTCGCCGTCGGCCGGATCGATCACGACGGTGCCGTCGAGGGCGACGTTGGACCAGACGTCGTGCCGGGAGGTCGCGGGCAGGATGACCAGGGCGTAGCCGCGGGCCAGCGCGGCGGAGGTGGCGGCTCTGGCCATCTCCGCGAAGTACGCGAACTCGGTGAAGGTGAAAGGTTCATCCCCGTATGTGGTCACGGTCAGGCCGATGAGGCCGGACTTGCCGGTACGGAGCGTGCGGGCGGCGGCGGATGGGCGGTAGCCCAGCCGGTCGGCCACCTCGCGGACATGGCTACGGGTGGCATCCGGAAGCCGGCCCTTGCCGTTGAGCGCGTCGGAGACAGTCGTGATCGATACGCCGGCTGCGGCGGCCACGTCCCGAATGCCCGCGCGTCCCAGCCGGCGACCGGTCGACCGGCCCACCTGGTGCTTCCCTGCTGCTGTCATGGCGAGCCGATAGTAGGGCTCGCTACGGCCATTCGCGGGTGGCCGATGACGACGGTGAGAAGGCACGTTTATGCATGGTGATCAACCGTCAACTCCCTTGCAACACAAGGAAGTTGTGGATTTCGACGATCAATCAAGGGGAAGAGACGTCACCCCACCTGGTGAATCACCCGCGTCTCGATGCGGTCTCAAGTCACCTTGACGAGGGACGCGCGCTACGGAGCGAGCCACCAGCGCGCGCCACGCCGGCTAGCGCTCCCCAGAGATGTGCACCCGGTGTCCGCTCGGGTGGTGCCGGTGGAAGCCCGGTCTTCTCGGGGGCCTGCCGCCGGCGGGGGGAATCCTCATAAGGTGTGCAGTATTGGAGTCGAGAGGGACGGTTGAGGAGGACCTGCGGTGAGCGAGAAGACCCCGAGGCTGCGTGCTGCGCTGGACGGCATCCCCACCTACAAGCCCGGGCGGCCGGCGGCGGCCGGCGGTCCGGTGGCCTACAAGCTGTCCTCCAACGAGAACCCCTATCCGCCGCTGCCGGGCGTCCTGGAGAGCGCGGTGGCGGCCGCCGGATCGTTCAACCGCTACCCCGACATGGCATGTACGGGGCTGATGGCGGAGCTGGCCGACCGGTTCTCCGTGCCGCTGGCGCACCTGGCGACGGGCACCGGTTCGGTCGGGGTGGCCCAGCAGCTGGTCCAGTCGACGGCCGGCCCCGGCGACGAAGTGATCTACGCCTGGCGGTCGTTCGAGGCGTACCCGATCGTCACCCAGGTCTCCGGTGCGACGCCCGTGCAGGTGCCGCTGACCTCCGGTGAGGTGCACGACCTGGAGGCGATGCTGGCGGCGATCACCGACCGGACCCGGCTGATCTTCGTCTGCAATCCCAACAACCCCACCGGCACCGTCGTGCGCCGTGCGGAACTGGAGTCCTTCCTGGACCGCGTGCCGGACGGCATCCTGGTGGTGCTGGACGAGGCGTACCGCGAGTTCATCCGCGACGAGGACGTGCCGGACGGGATCGAGCTCTACCGGGACCGCCCCAACGTGTGTGTGCTGCGCACGTTTTCCAAGGCGTACGGGCTGGCGGGGCTGCGGGTCGGCTTCGCGGTGGCGCACCCGGAGGTGGCCGCCGCGCTGCGCAAGACGGCGGTGCCGTTCGGGGTGAGCCAGCTCGCGCAGGAGGCGGCGGTGGCGTCGCTGCGCAGCGAGGCGGCGCTGCTGGAGCGGGTCGATGCGCTGGTCGCCGAGCGGACCCGGGTGTACGACGGGCTGGTGGCCCAGGGGTGGACCGTCCCGGTGTCGGAGGCGAACTTCGTCTGGCTGCGGCTGGGGGACCGGACGACCGAGTTCGCCGGGGCGTGC
Source organism: Streptomyces sp. NPDC093097 (assembly GCF_044754325.1). NCBI lineage: Bacteria > Bacillati > Actinomycetota > Actinomycetes > Kitasatosporales > Streptomycetaceae > Streptomyces > Streptomyces sp. NPDC093097. The sequence goes on along the minus strand of NZ_JBIVOW010000004.1, from coordinate 343,955 downwards.
GAGCGGGCCGGGGTGGTCGTGCGGCCGTTCCCCGGCGAGGGCGTGCGGGTGACGATCGGGGAGAAGCCGGCGATGGACCTGTTCCTGGCGGCGGCGGAGGAGTTCCGCAAGGCGCTGTAGCCGTCCTTGGCCGGTCGGGGGCCGTGTGGTCGCCCTCGTCGCGGCGGTGTCCTGTGAGGCCGCGGATCCGCTGGATCCGCGGCCTCAAGTGCGTCTGGCCGCAGGCCGGTTGGGGGCGGGCGGTGGTCGGTGGGCGGGTCGCCGCCGATGCGGCCCGGGGCGTTGTCGAGGTATATCGAGGGGCGTTGCGGGGCGCGGGTTTGTGGCCCGCGTTCCGGAAGTCGGCTGCGCTGAATCTTCGGGACGAGAAATTCAACAATATGTAGAAGTTGTGCGGGAGCACCCGCGGACATAACCGCGGCATAAAGATTCCCGGAGTGCGCATTCCGGCGTGACGGCGGTCACGCACCCCCCTTCCTCGAGGTGTGAACGGCATGGGAGATAATGCTTGTGAATGTGAACGCGTTCACAAGCTCGCGTCCCGTTTGCGTTGCTCTGGGCATCGCAAAAAAGGACAAAGCCGTTGTGCGACGGCGACGTAAGGACGTAAGGAGGCCGCGACGTGGAACTGGCGCTGGCGCCAGAAACTATGGCGCGATGGCAATTCGGCATCACGACCGTCTACCACTTCCTGTTCGTCCCCCTGACGATCTCCCTGGCCGCTCTGGTGGCCGGGTTGGAGACCGCATGGGTGCGGACCGGTAAGCAGAAGTACCTCAAGGCCACCAAGTTCTGGGGCAAGCTGTTCCTGATCAATATCGCGATGGGTGTCGTCACCGGCATCGTCCAGGAATTCCAGTTCGGCATGAACTGGTCGGACTACTCGCGGTTCGTCGGGGACATCTTCGGTGCGCCGCTCGCCTTCGAAGCCCTGATCGCGTTCTTCTTCGAGTCGACCTTCATCGGTCTGTGGATCTTCGGTTGGGACAAGCTGCCCAAGAAGCTCCACTGCTTCTGCATGTGGATGGTCTCGATCGGCACGATCCTTTCGGCGTACTTCATCCTCGCGGCCAACTCCTGGATGCAGCACCCGGTCGGCTACAAGTACAACCCCGTGACCGGGCGCGCCGAACTCACCGATTTCTTGCGGGTGCTGACGCAGGACACCACTCTTGTCGTCGTCTTCCACACCCTGACCGCGGCCTTCCTCACCGGTGGCGCTTTCATGGTCGGCATCTCCGCGTACCACCTGATGCGCAAGCGGCACATCAAGGTGATGCGGACGTCGCTGCGGCTCGGACTGGTCACCCTGGTCCTCGGCGGGGTGCTCACCGCGGTCAGCGGCGACTCCCTCGGCAAGGTCATGTTCCAGCAGCAGCCGATGAAGATGGCCTCGGCCGAGGCGCTGTGGGACAAGGCCGCGCCCGCGCCGTTCTCGGTGTTCTCCTACGGCGACGTCGCCAAGGGCCACAACAAGGTCGCCATCGAGATACCGGGTGTGCTGTCCTTCCTCGCGCACAACGACTTCTCCTCGCCGGTGCCGGGCATCAACGACGTCAACAAGTCCGAGCAGGAGAAGTTCGGGCCCGGTGACTACCGGCCCAACATCCCGGTCACCTACTGGGGATTCCGCTGGATGATCGGCTTCGGGATGGCGTCGTTCGCCATCGGCCTGGCCGGACTGTGGCTCACCCGCAAGAAGTTCTGGCTCGCGCCCGCGCTGCGGACCGGCGACGAGGAGCCACCGCACCTCGCGCTCACCAAGAACAAGGCGCTGGGCGAGGGCCTGGCCAAGTGGTACTGGCGACTGGCCCTCTTCACCATCGGCTTCCCGCTGATCGCGAACTCGTGGGGCTGGATCTTCACCGAGATGGGCCGCCAGCCCTGGGTCGTCTACGGCGTGCTGCGCACCCGCGACGCGGTCTCGCCCGGTGTCTCGCAGGGCGAGGTGATCACCTCGCTGGTCGTCTTCACCACGCTCTACGCGATCCTCGCCGTGATCGAGGTCAGGCTGCTGGTGAAGTACATCAAGGCCGGACCCCAGGAACTCACCGACTCCGACCTCAACCCGCCCACCAAGATCGGCGGCGACGCCGACGCCGACCGGCCGATGGCCTTCTCGTACTAAGGAGGCGACCATGCAACTCCACGATGTCTGGTTCGTCATCATCGCCTTCCTCTGGACGGGCTACTTCTTCCTCGAAGGCTTCGACTTCGGGATCGGCGTGCTCACCAAGCTGCTGGCCCGGGACCGGAGCGAGCGGCGGGTGCTGATCAACACCGTCGGGCCGGTCTGGGACGGCAACGAGGTCTGGCTGCTCAGCGCGGGCGGGGCGACCTTCGCCGCCTTCCCGGAGTGGTACGCCACCCTCTTCTCCGGGTTCTACCTCCCGCTGCTGCTGATCCTGGTCTGCCTGATCGTGCGCGGTGTCGCGTTCGAGTACCGCGTCAAGCGGCCCGAGGAGCGCTGGCAGCGCAACTGGGAGCACGCGCTCTTCTGGACCTCGCTGCTGCCCGCGGTGCTGTGGGGCGTGGCCTTCGGCAACATCGTCCGCGGCGTGAAGATCGACGCCGGCAAGGAGTACGTCGGCACCGTGCTCGACCTGCTCAACCCGTACGCGCTCCTCGGTGGACTGGTCACGCTGGCGCTGTTCACCTTCCACGGTGCGGTGTTCGCGGCGCTGAAGACCGTGGGTGACATCCGGGGGCGGGCGCGCCGCATGGCAGGCGTCCTCGGGGTGGTCACCGCCGTGCTCGCCGTCGCGTTCCTGGCCTGGACCCAGGTCGACAAGGGGAACGGCGCCAGTCTGGGTGCCATGGTCCTCGCGGTGGTGGCGCTGGTCGCCGCGCTCGTGGCCAACAAGTTCGGGCGCGAGGGCTGGGCGTTCGCCTTCTCCGGGATCACGATCGTGGCCGCGGTCGCCATGCTGTTCCTGACGCTCTTCCCGAACGTCATGCCGTCGACGCTGAACGAGAGTTGGAGCCTCACGGTCACCAACGCCTCGTCCAGCCCCTACACCCTGAAGATCATGACGTGGTGTGCCGGCATCGCCGCGCCGCTCGTGATGCTCTACCAGGGGTGGACCTACTGGGTGTTCCGCAAGCGGATCGGCACCCAGCACCTCGCCGAAACCCACTAGCCGCATCCCCCGCCCCGCCAGGGCGGGATGCGGGAGAACGGAAGGTTTCACGTGAAACCGATCGACCCGCGCCTGCTCCGATACGCCCGTGCCACCCGCGGATTCCTCGTCGCGGTGGTGGTGCTGGGGCTTGCCGGAGCGGGCCTGGTCATCGGTCAGGCCATGCTGATCGCGGAGATCGTGGTGGGAGCCTTCCAGCACGGCCGTCCGCTCGGCGCACTGGTCACACCGGTGACGTTGCTCGCCGCGGTGTCCGTGGGCCGGGGGCTGGTCTCCTGGCTCACGGAGTTGGCCGCGCACCGCGCCGGCGCCTCGGTCAAGTCCGAACTGCGGATGCGGTTGATCGAGCGGGCGGCGGAACTGGGGCCCGACGTGGCGGTCCGCCGCGCCGAGGGCACCGCGGACACCGGCACCCTGGAACTGCGGACCGGGGAGCTGACGACCCTGGCCACCCGCGGCATCGACGCCCTGGACGACTACTTCGCCCGCTATCTGCCGCAGTTGGGGCTGGCGGTCGTGGTGCCGGTCGCGGTGCTGGTCCGGATCGTCAGCGGGGACTGGATCTCCGCGCTGACGATCGTCCTCACCCTGCCGCTGATCCCGGTGTTCATGATCCTGATCGGCTGGGCCACCCAGTCGAAGATGGACCGCCAGTGGCGGCTGCTCTCCCGGTTGTCCGGGCACTTCCTCGACGTCGTGGAGGGGCTGCCGACGCTGAAGGTCTTCGGCCGGGCCAAGGCCCAGGCCGCCGCCATCCGCGAGATCACCAGCCAGTACCGCCGGGCCACCCTGCGCACCCTGCGGATCGCCTTCCTGTCGTCCTTCGCCCTCGAACTCCTCGCCACCATCTCCGTGGCGCTGGTCGCGGTCGGCATCGGCTTCCGCCTGGTGAGCGGCGAACTCGACCTCTATACGGGGCTGATGGTGCTGGTGCTGGCGCCCGAGGCGTATCTGCCGCTGCGGCAGGTGGGGGCGCAGTACCACGCAGCGGCAGAGGGGCTCTCCGCCGCGGAGGAGGTCTTCGCCGTGCTGGAGACCCGGCCGCGCACGCCCGGCACCGCGCCCGCGCCCGCGGGCACCGGGCTGACCGTCGAGGGGCTGGTGGTCCGCCATCCCGGACGCGCCGCCGCTTCGCTTCCCGCGACCTCGTTCGAGGTTCGGCCCGGCGAGACCGTCGCACTGGTCGGGCCCTCGGGCGCCGGCAAGTCCACGCTGCTGAGCGTGGTGCTCGGCTTCACCGAGCCGTCGAAGGGGCGGGTCCTCGTCGACGGGCGGGACATCGCCGACCTCTCCCCCGACGGCTGGCGCGGCCGGATCGCCTGGGTGCCGCAGCATCCGCATCTCTTCGCCGGCTCCATCGCCGAGAACGTCCGGCTGGTGCGGCCGGACGCCGATGACGCGGCGGTCCGCGCCGCCCTGGGCGAGGCCGGGGCACTGGACTTCGTCGACGCGCTGCCCGATGGCACGGCCACCCGGCTCGGGGAATCCGGCGCCGGGCTCTCCGCCGGCCAGCGGCAGCGCATCGCGCTCGCCCGCGCCTTCCTCGCCGATCGCCCGATCGTGCTGCTGGACGAACCGACCGCCAATCTGGACGGCGAGACCGAGCAGGCGCTGGTCGAGGCCGTCGGCCGGCTCGCGGCCGGGCGCACGGTCCTGATGGTGGTCCACCGGCCGGCGCTGCTGGCGGTGGCCGACCGGACGGTGCGGCTGGCGGGGCCGCGGGAGGGGGCCGCCGCGACGGCGGAACCGGTGGCGACGACGGCGACCGCGCGGGCGGCCGCCGCCCCGGACGCCCCGGCCCGGTCGGGCCCGGCGGCGGACGCCGGGGCGGTGCCGGCCGGCGATGCCGCGCCCGCTTCCGCCCCGCGCTCCGCGCTGCGGCGGCTGCGCGGGCTGGCCCGGGCCCGGCGGGCGCGCTTCGGGCTCGCGCTGCTGCTCGGCAGTCTCGCGCTGGGCAGCGCGGTGGGCCTGATGGCGACCTCCGGGTGGCTGATCTCACGGGCCTCGCAGCAGCCGCCGGTGCTGTACCTGATGGTGGCGGTGACCGCGACCAGGGCGTTCGGCATCGGGCGGGCGGTGTTCCGGTACGCCGAGCGACTGGTGGCGCATGACGCGGTGTTCCGGATGCTGGCCGACGTCCGGGTGGCCGTCTTCCGGCGGCTGGAGCGGCTGGCGCCGGCCGGCCTGACGGAGCGCCGGCGCGGCGATCTGCTGTCGCGGCTGGTGGCCGACGTCGACGCGGTGCAGGACTACTTCCTGCGCTGGCTGCTGCCCGTGGGGGCGGCCGTACTGGTCGGCGCGGGCACCGTCGCCTTCACCGGCTGGTTGCTGCCGGAGGCCGGGGCGATCCTCGCCGCCGGGCTGCTGCTCGCCGGTGCCGGGGTGCCGGCGCTGTCGGGTGCGCTGGCGCGGCGTGCGGAGCGCCGGCTGGCGCCGGCCCGCGGGGTGCTCTCCACCCGTGTCGTCGATCTCCTCACCGGGACCGCCGAGTTGACGGTCGCCGGTGCTCTTGGGGCCCGTACGGAGGCGGTGCGCCGTGCCGACCGGGACCTGACCCGGATCGCGTCCCGCTCGGCCGCCGCGGCCGGGGCCGGCGCCGGGCTGTCGGCGCTGCTGTGCGGGCTGACCGTGGCCGCCGCCGCGGTGGTGGGCGTATCGGCGGTGCACACCGGCCGGCTGACGGGCGTGGCACTGGCCGTCGTCGTGCTCACCCCGCTCGCCGCGTTCGAGGCGGTGGCCGGTCTGCCGCTGGCCGCGCAGTACCGCCGCCGCACCCGGCACGCCGCCGAGCGGGTCTTCGAGGTGCTGGACGCCCCGGCGCCGGTCCGCGAGCCGGCCACCCCCGTGCCCGCGCCCGAAGCGCCGTTCCCGCTGGTCGTAGGCGAGTTGACCGCGCGTCACCCGGGTCAGGACCGCCCGGCGCTGGACGGGGTCGGCCTCACGCTGGCCCCGGGCCGCCGGCTCGCCGTCGTCGGTCCGTCCGGCTCCGGCAAGACCACGCTCGCGCAGGTGCTGCTGCGTTTCCTGGACCGGGAGTCGGGGGCGTACACGCTGGCCGGCACGGACGCCGAGGGGATGGCCGGCGACGCGGTGCGGCGGCTGGTCGGGCTGTGTGCGCAGGACGCGCACCTCTTCGACAGCTCGCTGCGGGAGAACCTCCGGCTCGCCCGGCGGAACCGGAGCGAGGGCGACGGCAGCGCCGACGACCGGGACCTGTGGGAGGCGCTCGACCGGGCGCGGCTGGCCGACTGGGTGCGGGGGCTGCCCGACGGCCTGGACACCATGGTCGGGGAGCACGGAGCCCGGCTGTCCGGCGGCCAGCGGCAGCGGCTGGCCCTGGCCCGCGCGCTGCTCGCGGACTTCCCGGTGCTGGTGCTGGACGAACCCGCGGAACACCTCGACCTGGCCACCGCCGACGCGCTGACCGCCGATCTGCTGGCCGCCACCGAGGGCCGGACGACGGTGCTGATCACGCATCGGCTCGCCGGCCTGGAGGCGGTCGACGAGGTGCTCGTACTGGACCGGGGGCGGGTGGCACAGCGCGGCAGTTACGCCGAGTTGGCCGCGGCCGACGGTCCGTTCCGGCGGATGCTGGAGCGTGAGCGGGCGGTGGACGCGGCGTATCCGCAGATGGTGGCCGCAGCGGACCGGAGCGCGTCGGAGGACGCCGGCCGGGAGCCCGCCGGGGTGCACACGTCCGCATGAGGCATGGGCCGGCGGGGCTCCGGCGCGGCGGGGCCGACGCCCGGTCGGCACCGCCCGGCCCCGCCGCGCCGCACAACTGAACTTTCTCCGGAAATGGGCCGTTATTAGGCTCGGAGCATGGCAGCCACGGCAGGATCGCCCTCAGACCCCGCGGACACCGCCCGCTCCGGCGGACGCCCGGACCCCATGGACGCCGCCACCGAGGCCACCCGCAGCCTCCGGGGGCTGTCGTCCGAGCTGACCGCGCGGGTGCCGCAGCTGCTGGAGGCGATGCGCACCATCGGCGCGGGGCTGGACCTGCACATCACGCTGGACCGGATCGTGGAGACCGCCGCCGAACTCGCCGATGCGCGCTATGCGGCGATCGGGATCATCGACGACGCCCGGGAGGGGCTGTCCGACTTCGTGACCTACGGCGTGACCGGCGCGCAGCACGAGCGGATCGGCGCGCTGCCCGACGGCCACAAGGGCCTGCTCGGCGCGCTGATCCACGATCCGAAGCCGGTGCGGCTGGCCGACCTCACCAGGGACCCCCGCTCGGCCGGGTTCCCGCCGGAGCACCCGCCGATGCGCTCCTTCCTGGGCGTTCCGATCCGGGTCCAGGGCGAGATCTTCGGCAATCTCTATCTGACCGAGAAGCGCGGCGGGGAGTTCAGCGAGGAGGACCTGCACATGGTGCGGGTGCTGGCGACCGAGGCGGGCATCGCGATCGGCAACGCCCGGTTGTACGCGGCGACTCGGCAGCGGGAGCGGTGGATCGACGGTTCGGTGGCGGTGACCACCGAGCTCCTCGCCGGCAGCGATGTCGACGACGCGCTCGCGGTGGTCGCCGAACAGGCCCGGAAGCTGGCGGATTCGGCGGCCGGCATCGTGCTGCTGCCGGACGAGGACGGTGGGCTGGAGGTCGTCGCGGTGTCGGCCGACGATCCCACCGGGATCCTGGGGACCCAGATCCCGCACGACAGCCCGGTGACCGAGCAACTCCTCGCCGGGGAGCCGGTGTTCGTGTCCGATTCGGCCGGCGATCCGCGGACGGTCACCGACCTCGCGCCGCGCTTCGGGCCGAGCATGCTGCTGCCGCTCAAGAGCGGCGGCCGGGTGCTGGGCACCCTCGCCACGCCGCGGGCCCGTGGCGGCCGCCCGTTCTCCGCCGCCGAGCGGACGCTGGCCACGCAGTTCGCCGCGCAGGCCGCACTGGCGCTGGTGCTGGCCGACGCCCAGCGCGACCGGGAGCGGCTGGCGGTCTACGAGGACCGCGACCGGATCGCCCGCGATCTGCACGACCTCGTGATCCAGCGGCTGTTCGCGACGGGGATGATGCTGGAGAGCGCCCAGCGCAGGACCGAGGTCCCGGCGGTGGCTCAGCGGGTCGGCAAGGCCATCGACGAACTCGACGTCACCATCCAGGAGATCAGGACCGCGATCTTCGCCCTTCAGCAGAGCCCCGCCGAGGCGCCGTCGGGGCTGCGGACCCGGGTCCTGCGGGAGATCGGTGCCGCTGCCGTACCGCTGGGCTTCCAGCCCTCGGCGCAGTTCCTCGGTCCGGTCGACGTCAAGGTCGGCGAACTGGCCGGGAAGAACCTGATCGCCGCACTGCGCGAGGCGCTGTCGAACGCCTTCCGGCACGCCGCGGCGTCCCGGATCGAGGTCGTGGTCGACGCGACGGTCAGTCTGCCGGACGGCACTCCCGGCGTCCGGCTGACCGTCGCGGACGACGGGGTGGGAATCACCGAGGGCGGCCGCCGCAGCGGCCTCAAGAACCTCGCCAAGAGGGCGGAGTCCTTGGGGGGTTCGAGCACCTACGGGCCCGGCTTGGGCGACGACGGCGGGGGGACGACGGTGAGGTGGGAGGCGCCGCTGTAAGGAGTCCAGGCGGCTGGGCCGACGCATCGTTTCACGTGAAACCACCGCCGCCGCACGGGAGTTGATGGTTTCACGTGAAACATGGGCGTCAGAGTACGTCTCACCGTTTCACGTGAAACAACCCAATCCGCAATGCGTGCCCGTGGTTTCACGTGAAACCACGGTCGCCGCCCTCCCCGAAGCCTCCGGTCGCTTCCGGGGGCTCCTCAACGCTCCTGAAGAATCCGCTCGATCACGAGGGCCACACCGTCGTCGTTGTTGGACTCCGTACGGCCGGTGGTGGCCGCCAGGACGTCGGGGTGCGCGTTGGCCATGGCGTAGGAGGTGCCGGCCCAGGTGAGCATCTCGATGTCGTTCGGCATATCGCCGAAGGCGACGACCTCGTCCGGCGAGATTCCGCGTTCCGCGCAGCAGCGGGCGAGGGTGCCGGCCTTGCTGACGCCCAGGCCGCTGATCTCCAGGAGGGCGGTGGGGCTGGACCGGGTGAAGGAGGCCAGGTGGCCCGCGGTGGCCCGGGCCAGCGCGAGGAAGGCGTCGGGGTCCATGGCGGGATGGTGCGCGAGCAGCTTGAGCACGGGCTGGTAGGGCGCGGTGGTGCCGTCGCCCGCCGAGGTCATCGCGTCCGGCCCGGCCGCCTCGTCATTGGCCGAAAAGGGGCCGTCGGTGCCGACGCCGTCCTCCGGGCCGGGGCGTGACGGCGGGGTGAAGCCCTCGGCCAGGAGCTTCTCGGCCGGCGCTATCACCGCGGCAGGGTCCAGCAGGAAGGGCGGGTACTGCGGCTCGTAGTGGATGCCGCCGGTGCGCTCGACGGCGAAGGTGGTGCCGGGGGCGGCGCCGCGCAGGGCGTGGACGACATCGAGCGCCACCGCCTGGTCGAGGGCGCTGACCTCGACGATCCGGTTGCCCCGGTGCAGATCGACGACGGCCGCGCCGTTCGCGCAGATCGCCAGGCCGTGGCCGTGCACATGGTCGCTGACCACGTCCATCCAGCGGGCCGGGCGTCCGGTGACGAAGAACACCTCGATGCCCGCCTTCTCGGCGGCGGCCAGCGCGGCGATCGTCCGGTCGGAGACCCGCTTGTCGTCGTGCAGCAGTGTGCCGTCGAGGTCGGTGGCGATCAGCCGGATGGGGCGGGGCGGCGTGGCGGAGGCATCAGTCACGGGGCCATCTTCGCGTACCGGTACGTACAGGCGTGCGGTGGGTGGCGGGCATGAGCCTCCCGGAGAAGCGGCCGGACGGGGGTTTTGCGGGAGCCCCGTACGCTCGGGGGCATGCGACTGAGCACTGTGATCCTGCCCGTCCGCCGTTGGTCCGAGGGCGGGAAGGAGACCTGGCAGCGCGCCGAGGAGCTGGGGTTCCACGCTGCGTACACCTACGACCACCTGTCCTGGCGGAGCTTCCGTGACCTCACGTGGTTCGGGGCGCTTCCGACGCTGACCGCGGCCGCCGCCGCGACCTCCCGGATGCGCCTGGGCACCCTCGTGACCTCCCCGAACTTCCGGCACCCGGTCACCCTCGCCAAGGAGTTGATCTCGCTCGACGACATCAGTCAGGGCCGCGTCACGCTGGGTATCGGCGCCGGCGGCAACGGTTTCGACGCCACGGCGCTCGGCCAGGAGCCCTGGTCCCCGCGGGAACGGGCCGACCGCTTCGCGGAGTTCACGGCCCTGCTGGACCGGCTGCTGACGGAGGACGCGGTCACCTGCGAGGGCACGCACTACTCCGCCGACGAGGCGCGCAACATCCCCGGCTGTGTGCAGCGGCCGCGCCTGCCGTTCGCGGTGGCGGCCACCGGCCCCCGCGGGCTGAAGCTGGCGGCCCGGCACGGCCAGGCGTGGGTCACCACCGGTGATCCCAAGGTCTCGAACGCGGGCGGCACACCGGCCGAGTCCCGCGAGGCCGTCCGCCGGCAGACCGAGAAGCTGGCGAAGGCCTGTGCCGACCAGGGCCGGGACCCCGAAGAACTCCAGAAGATCATGCTGACCGGCTTCACCCCGGACCAGCCGCTGGATTCCCTGGACGCCTTCGTGGACTTCGCCGGCCGCCACGCGGAGCTGGGCATCGACGAGCTGGTCATCCACTGGCCGATCGCGGATTCGGTCTTCGCCGCCGACCCTGCGGTCTTCGAGCGGATCGCCACCGAGGGGCTTGCGCAGCTCGGGGCGTAACGGCGCCTCCACGACGTCGGTCCGCTCCTGCTGATTTACCCCGGTCTCCGGCCAGGGCTTTACCCGGTATATAGCTGGCAAGAGGGAGAATTAGGGCAGCGGCGCAGTGTGCGGGTCCCGGCGTGCGTGAGGACGGTGTGCGACCGGGCCGGGCACTGCGCGAAGTGCGGTGCGTTGTGGAGGAGCCATGGCACAGACCCGATTCGCCCCGGACCGCGGGCTGACCTCGCGCATGGTCATGACGATGTTCTTCATCGGGCTGCTGTACGTGGTGGTCGTCAGTGCGCTGGTGGTGCTGCTCAAGGGCGCCTGGGTGGTGGTGCTGCTGATCTCGGGGGTCATGTTCGTCGCGCAGTTCTGGTACAGCGACCGGATCGCGGCCTTCAGCATGGGGGCGCGCGAGGTCACGCCGGAGCAGGCGCCCGAACTGCACGGTGCGGTGGACCGGCTCTGCGCACTGGCCGACATGCCCAAGCCGCGGGTCGCGATCGCCGAGTCGGATGTGCCGAACGCCTTCGCCACCGGCCGCAACCAGAAGAACTCCATGGTCTGCGCCACGACCGGGCTGCTCCGGCGGCTGGAGCCGGAGGAGCTGGAGGGAGTGCTCGCCCATGAGCTCTCCCATGTCGCCCATCGCGATGTCGCGGTGATGACCATCGCCTCGTTCCTCGGCGTCCTGGCCGGCATCATCACCCGCGCCGCCCTGTGGAGCGGCATCGGGCGCAACAACCGGGACCAGAACGCCGCCATCGCCGTCCTGGTCGTCACCGCCGTCAGCGTCGTCGTCTACGCCATCAGCTTCCTGCTCACCAGGCTGCTCTCGCGCTACCGCGAGCTGTCCGCCGACCGGTCCGCCGCCCTGCTGACCGGCCGCCCCTCGGCGCTGGCCTCCGCCCTGACGAAGGTCACCGGCCAGATCGCGCGGATCCCGACCGAAGACCTCCGCAAGGCCCAGCCGTTCAACGCGTTCTACTTCGCCCCGGCGTTCAACAAGGAGACCTTCAACCAGCTGCTGTCCTCGCACCCCACGCTGGAGCAGCGGCTCGACCAGCTCGGACGGATAGCGGCGGAGCTGGGGCGGCCGTGAACGGCGGCCGGCGGGACGGCAGCGAACGACGCGTGGCGAGGTTTCCCGTGAAACACGCCGCCGCGTCACCGGAGCAAAAGATCAAGGAGTAAGCCGCGCATGGGATTTCTGGACGCCATCCTCGGCCGCAGCAAGCCGGTACGCCCCGATCTGGACCAGCTCTTCGCGCTGCCGTCGGCCGCGGTCACCCTGCAGGCCGCGGCCGGATTCACGCCCACGGGGCTGGGTTCGGTGTGTTTCGCGAGCGTGGAAGGCGGCGCCTTCTCGCGGATCCAGGAGGAGGCGCGTGCGCTCCTGGACGGTGCGGTGGAGTTCACGCAGGACGCCTACGGCTATACATGGCTTCTGGTGCGGCACTCCCCGGAGGATGTGGCGGGCCTGGTCAACGACCTCCACGCGGTCAACACGTCCCTGGAGGAGGCGGGGTTCGGACCGCAGCTGCTGTGCTCGCTGATCGGGTTCCGCGACGCGCGGCAGCGGTCGCTCGCGCTGGTCTACCTCTACAAACGCGGCACGTTCTACCCCTTCGCACCGCGGTCCGACGGTGGCGAGAAGCGCGACAATCCGCTCGAACTCCAGGTGCGGGCGATGCTCGGGGACGACCTGACCGTCGAGAAGGACCTCTCCCGGTGGTTCCCCGTGTGGGGAGCGCCTGGGCTCTGACCTGCGGACTCCGCGCGGCAAGCGTCAGCCGGGGAAGCCGAGGAACTCCGGCGGTACCCGCTCGGTCAGCCACACCCCGTTGGCGCTGAGGTGGAAGACGTGGCCGGCCCGGTGCATCGCACCCGCGTCGACCGTCAGCACGACCGGCTTGCCGCGCCGCCCGCCCACCCGGGTCGCGGTCTCGCGGTCCGGTGAGAGGTGCACGGCGTGCCGGGACATCGGCCGCAGCCCCTCCTCCCGGATGGCGGCCACGCTCCGGGCGACCGTGCCGTGGAAGAGGAAGCCGGGAGGCACGGTCGGCGGCAGGGCGAGATCGACGCACACGGAGTGGCCCTGGTGGGCGCGGATACGGCCGTCCTCCACGGTGTAGCGCTGCTTGTCGTTGTCGGCGACCACGGCGTCCAACTCCGCCCGGGAGAAGGGGAATCCGTGCCGCGCTGCCGCTTCGAGGAGCTCTGCCACCGGCACCCAGCCCCGTGCGTCGAGAGCGATGCCGATCCGTTCCGGTGCGTGGCGCAGATGCTTGGCCAGATACTTCGAAATGCGCACGGAGCGCTGGTGGTTCATGCCTTCAGGATGCCGTGGGGCGGCCGCCACGGCACCCGTGTTTCGGGGGCGGGCGCCTGGACGCGGCCGGCGTCAGCGGCGCGCGTCCGGCCGGCGGCTCATGCGCCCGCGGGCCGCTCCGGGCCCTGCTGCCCGTCCCGTTCCCGCTGCTCCTCGCCGTGCTGCGCGCGGGCCAGCTCGCCGGCCTTCATAGCCTTGGCGCCGGTCACCTCGTCGGCGGCCCAGCGGGCCCACTCCTCCATCGTCGCGGACATCCGCAGGCCGTATTCCAGCGCGATCCGCCCGTAGACGGAGATCATCTCCTCGTCCCACTCGGCGGTCCGGTCGACCTGCTCGTACGCGGCGCGCATCCGGGCGGCGGCCTCGGCCTGCGTGAGGAGGTAGGTCTGCGCCTCCAGCGGCGTGAGGACGCCGAGGAAGAAGACGCGCAGCAGGCCGTCGTGGCGCTGCTGGCCGACGGGGGCGACCTCCGTGAGCCAGTGGCGCAGTTCGGTGAGGCCGTCGTCGGTGATCGCGTATTCCTTGCGGCCGCGCGGGCCGTGGGCGCTGACCTCCACCAGGCCCGCCGTCGTGAGCTTGTTGAGCTCGCCGTAGACCTGGCTCTGGGTCGCCGGCCAGACGTTGCTGAGTGAGGCGTTGAACAGCTTCATCAGGTCATAGCCGCTCGCCGGGGATTCGGAGAGCAGGCCCAGCACCGCGTGTCTCAGGCTCATGGTCTGCACACTACCTTCCACAAGTGACACGTCAAAGCTGGACTTTCCAACATCGACATGTCACAGTTGGAATGTCGCTGGGGGCTGGGAAGGTCCGAGTCCGGGCGCGCGGCGTTGATCGCGTTCGCCGGCCCGGCGCATCGACGAGGAGTCGTCCGCAGGGGGCGGGCGCGAAAGAGGGGGATCATGAACTATCTGCGGGGCTTCCTGCCATGGTTGGTCTTCGCGGGGGTGTCCGCGGTCGGTTGGCAGTGGGGGGCGCTGGCCGGACTGCTGTCGTCCGTGGCGCTGCTGATCGCGGACCGCGCCGCCGGGCTCTCACTGGAATCCCGGCTGCTGGAGTACGGCTCGATCGTCTACTTCGTCGGCCTGTCCGCCGTGGCCTTCGCCCGTCCCGACAGCGCTCTCGAGACGTACGGCAGTGCGCTCTCGATGGGTTGGCTGGCGCTCATCGCCTGGGCGTCGATCGCCGTCCGGCGCCCTTTCACCATGGCGATCGCCCGCCGCATGGCCCCGCCCCAGGTCTGGCACACGCCGCAGTTCCGGCATATCAACGTGGTGATCACCGCGGCCTGGTCCCTGTCCTTCACCCTGACCGCGCTCGCCCAGGCCGCCATAGCCGCCTACGGCCTCGGCGCCGTTGTCTCGGTCCTCGTGCAGATCGCCGGATTTGTTCTTCCTGTCCGATTCACCACCGCATACTCGGGCCGGGCCCGAGCACGCTTCCTCCAGCAGTCCGGCATGGCCCTCGACGTCCAGGAAGGCAGCGCCTCATGACCAGCACACCGTCCGCCGCAACATCTCAATCCCCCGCCACGCCACCGCACTTGGCCGGCAACTTCGCCCCGGTCGGCGACGAACTGTCCGCTTACGATCTCCCGGTCACCGGCGCCATCCCGCCGGAGCTCACGGGGTGGTTCCTGCGCAACGGCCCCAACCCGCAGGACGCCGCCAGCCCCCACTGGTTCTTCGGGGACGGCATGGTCCACGGCGTGCGCCTGGAAGGCGGCCGGGCCGTCTCCTACCGCAACCGCTGGGTCCGCACCCTGAAGTTCACCGACGGCATCCGCGTCACGGACGAGCAGGGCCGCCGGAATCTGGCGACCGGCGCGGCCAATACCCATATCGTCCGGCACGCCGGGCGCACGCTGGCGCTGGCCGAGTCGTCCTTCCCCTGCGAAATCGACTGCCGGCCCGGGCACGAGCTGGAGACCCTCGGCCCGCATGACTTCGGCGGCCGCCTCGCCACCGCCATGACCGCCCACCCCAAGATCTGCCCCACCACCGGCGAGCTGCACTTCTTCGGCTACGACAGCACACCGCCGTATCTGACCTACCACCGGGCGGATGCACAAGGGGAGTTGACGGTCAGTCGTCCCATCGACGTCCCCGCCGGCACGATGATGCACGACTTCCACCTGACGGGCCGCCATGTCGTCTTCATGGACCTGCCGATGGTCCACAACCGCGACCACGCCGGCATGCCGTACCAGTGGGATCCGGAGTACGGGGCCCGCCTGGGGGTGCTGCGTCGCGACGACCCGTACGGCGAGGTCCGCTGGCTGGCCATCGACCCCTGCTACGTCTTCCACTCGCTGAACGCCCATGACGACGGCGACCAGCGCATCGTCCTCTACGTATCCCGGTACGCCACGCTGGGCGCCCCTTCGCCGCCCTGCCTGTGGCGCTGGACGATCGATCTCGCCGCCGGCTCCGTGGCCGAGGAGCAAATCGACGACCAGATGGGCGAGTTCCCCCGGATGGACGACCGCCTCGCCGGACAGCCCGCCCGCTTCGGCCACGTCACAGCCGCCGAGCTACCGGGCACCGGCGCGATACCCGGCGCCCTGATCCGCTACGACCTGAGGACCGGCGCGGCGGCCCGCTATGACTTCGGCCCGGGACGCACCCCGGGCGAGGCGGCGTTCGCCCCCGCCGACCACCGGCCGGGCGGACCGGGCTGGCTGATCACCTACGTCTATGACGCCACCACCGACACCAGCGATCTGGTGATCCTCGACGCGGAGGACATCACCGCCGGTCCGGTCGCGACGGTGCCCCTTCCCCGCCGGGTGCCGTATGGATTCCACGGCAACTGGCTTCCGGATCCGGCCGTTTGACGGAGCCCGTAGGGGCGGCCGGGCGGGCGCGTGTCGTCCGGCTTGCTCTTTGACAACTGGAGAAGGCAGCACACGGGCCGCGGCCGGCGAGAGCGGCGCGCGGGGCGGCGGCCGTCGGCGCGCCGGGGCCGGTCGGTGCTCAGTGTCCCGGGGTGCCCTCCGCCGGGGTGCCGGCGCCGCGGTTGTCCGCGGCCAGGGTGTCCAGGGTGCGGGCGTGCACCTCGCGCTGTGCGGCGGCCGCGATGAAGGCGGCGATGTTCTCCTGGCCCACCAGGTCGCGTACCGCCTGAACGGCCTCGGCGGGCAGCAGCACGGGCTCTGCGCCGGTCGCGGGACGGGGGTCCGCGACGGGTCCGGAGGCCGCCGCCGCCCCTGGACGGACGGCCGGTCGAGGAACGCGCGTTGCCTCGGGGACGGCCTCCGGCGCCGGGGCCGCCGCTGCCGCGGGGCCGGAGGCCGGGCCGGCGCTGCCCGCGGCCCGGAAGGCCCGGCCGGCCCCGGCGCGCCCGCCGGGCCGTTCGCCGCCGCCCCGCGCGTCAGGTGCCGGCGCATGGAGGTATCCGGCGTCCGATGCGGGGCCGCCGTTTCTCGGCGCGTCCGCGGCAGAGGCGTCCGGCTCCCGTCGGCCGGCGGGCAGGGCCTCCGTCAGGTGGTGGCGGATGTACTGACCGGCCAAGGTCCGCATGGCGCGGGCGAGTTCGGCGTCGATGGTCTGCTGGGCCAGCGGCCGCAGGCGCCGCACCAGTGCCGTGGCCTCGGCCGTCCCGGCCTCGGTGGGCGGATGGTCCAGGAACGCCTGGAAGACGTGCTCGGTGGTGAAGTCCAGGAAACGGGCGGCGATGTGCTCGACCTGGCCGCGCACCTCTCGCAGATGTCCGGAGATCGCCAGGAGCGGGACGCCCGCCGCGTGCAGCTCGATGGCGACGGCGAGTTCCTGCGGACTGGGGACCAGGAACTCGCCGTTCCGGTCGGGCACGCTCACCAGGACGCCCAGTTCGACGGCCTCGGCCACCGCCTGCTCGTTCGGGGAGCCGCCGAAGGCGGCGTCCAGGTCGGCGCGGGTGATGCGGGCCGGCTTCTCGTCCGTCCACGGCCCGTCGATCTCGGTGACCAGGCCCAGGACCCCGTCGAGGCCGCGTCCGGCGTCCCATGCCTCGAGCAGCTCCTTGATGCTGGCGAGGGTGTAACCGCGGTCGAGCAGATCGGCGATCTGGCGCAGCCGCGCCAGGTGGGTGTCGCCGTACACATTGGCGCGGCCGCGTCGCTCGGGGCGGGGCAGCAGCCCCCGGTCCTGGTAGGCGCGGATGGTGCGGACCGTGGCGCCACTGAGATGGGCCAGGTCCTCGATGCGGTACTCGGCCGTCGGCGGCGGTTCGGTCGTCACTGCGATGCTCCTTACGGGGCGGCCACCTCGGCGAGGAAGCCGTTGGCCGGTCGGCCGCCCCCGGACGCTGGCTGCCCCGGGCGGTTGGCCGCACGGCGGTTGCGTACGGGCCGGCCGTGCCGAGGGGTGGGCGCGCCACGGGCGGTGGCCGCGCCGGGGTCGGCCCGGCATGGGCCGGGTGCGGCGGTGCCACGATACGGCCGCCTCAGGAGATGCCCAGGTGGGGCGGCCGTCTTACGGGCGGTCGGCCCGGGAGCCGGCACGCGGGCGAGGACGGTGGCAGGCCCCTACCGCAATCGGCGGCGGGTGGGGCGCTCCGGCGGGGGAGCAGGAGTGGGGAAGCCGCAAGGAGCAGGGGCCTTCCTGCGAAGGGCGGTAGGCGAAGGGCGGTAGGGGTGCCACAGGCAGCGAGGGATTCGCTGTCAGCGGCTCGTCCAGACATGGGGGGCCGCGGACGTGCAGGTCCTCCTGATCTCGACCGCGGGTGCCTGTCCGGGCCAGGGGCGGCCCGGACAGGCACCGGGTGCGGGCGGTGGAGCGCGGGCCGGTTACACCGGCGGCTTGATACGGGCGAGGGCGCGCAGTGCCCGCGGGGTGAAGCGGGACAGCAGACGGGCGCCGCGCGCCTCGGGCGTCACCGGGACGACCGCCTGGTTGCGGACGACCGCGCGCAGGATGGCGTCGGCGACCTTCTCCGGCGGGTAGTTGCGCATCCCGTACATCCGCGCGGCCTTGGCCTGGCGGCGCTTCTCCTCCTCCGCGGAGACGCCGGTGAAGCGGGCCGTGCCGGTGATGCCGGTGTTGACGAGCCCGGGGCAGATGGCGGAGACGCCGATGCCCTGTCCGGCGAGCTCGGCGCGCAGGCACTCGCTGAGCATGAGGACGGCCGCCTTGGAGGTGCTGTAGGCGGGCAGGGCCCGGGACGGCTGGTAGGCGGCGGCCGAGGCGGTGTTGACGATGTGGCCGCCCTGGCCGCGGTCGGCCATCCGCCTGCCGAAGACCCGGCAGCCGTGGATGACGCCCCACAGGTTGACGTCCAGGACCTTCTTCCAGTCCTCGGTGGTGGTGTCCAGGAAGGCGCCGGACAGGCCGATACCGGCGTTGTTGACCAGCACGTCCACCGTGCCGTACTCGGTGTCGACCTTGTCGGCGAGCTTCTCCATCGCCGCCTCGTCGGAGACGTCGACGGCCTCGCCCCACGCCTCCGGCGCACCGATCAGCCGCGCCAGCTCGGCGGTGCGGGCCGCGCCCTCCGCGTCCCGGTCGACGGCGACGACCCGCGCCCCGGCCTCGGCGAAGGCGAACGCGGTGGCCCGGCCGATGCCACTGGCCGCGCCGGTCACCAGCACCAGCTGCCCGCCGAAGCGATCGGCGTACGGACCGGAGGCCACGACGTCCTTGGCCGGATCGCCCTCCTCCTGAGCGGTGACGAACTCGCCGATCCAGCCGGCGAGTTGGTCGGGACGGGTGCGGGGCGCCCAGTGCTTGGCCGGAAGCGAACGGCGCACCAGCTGGGGCGCCCACTGGCCGAGGTCGTCGTAGAGCCGCGGGGAGAGGAACGCGTCGCCGGTCGGGGTGATGAGCTGGACCGGGCAGTGGGCGTAGGCGTCGGGGCGGGGGCGGCGCAGCCGGGCGCGGACGTTGTCGCGGTACAGCCAGGCGCCGTGGGCCGCGTCGGTGGGCAGCGAGGCGGTGGGGTAGTCGCCGGTGGGCACCTTCTCCATCCGCTGGAGGATGCTCGGCCAGCGCTTGCCGAGCGGGCCCTTCCAGGCCAGTTCGGGCAGTGCGGGGGTGTGCAGCATGTAGACGTACCAGGACTTGGCGCCCTGGCCCAGCAGTTGGGCCGCCCGCCCGGGGGTGGGGCGCGCCATGCGCTTCTTGATCCAGTGGCCGAAGTGGTCGAGGGAGGGACCGGAGAGCGAGGTGAAGGAGGCGATCCGGCCCTCGGTGCGCCGCACGGTGGCGAACTCCCAGGACTGGACGGAGCCCCAGTCGTGGCCCACGAGGTGGATCGGGCGGTCGGGGCTGACCGCGTCCACGACGGCCAGGAAGTCGTCGGTCAGCTTCTCCAGGGTGAAGCCGCCGCGCAGCGGTCGCGGCGCGGTGGAGCGGCCGCAGCCCCGGACGTCGTAGAGCACCACATGGAAGCGTTCGGCCAGGCCGCGGGCGACCTCGGACCACACCTCCTTGCTGTCCGGATAGCCGTGCACCAGCACCACCGTGGGCCGGTCCGGATCACCGAGTTCGGCGACGCACAGTTCGATCCCGCCGGTGCGCACCCAGCGCTCCCGCGCCTCCGAGAGCCCGGCGGCGGCCCTCGCCGGCCGCCCAGCCGCCGGTCCGCGGCCCTGCTGTGCGTCCCGTCCACGTTCCGTTGTCACGCGGCCTTCTCCTCCTGCCAGCGCCGCACATGCGGCAGATCGTCGTCCAGCCAAAAGGCGCTCTCCTGCGGGTTCTTGGAGTCCGTGACGACCAGGATCTCCTCGAACTTCGCCCCCGTCCCCCGGAAGCCGAGGTGGGGTTCGACCGCCCACAGACCGGGCTGCGGCGGGTGGTCGGAGAAGCGGTACGGGCTCCACAGCGGGGACCAGCCCTCCCGGTGGCCGTGCAGCGCGTCCGAGGCGAGGCCCTTGAGGGCCTGGGCGCCGAACCCGAAGAGGGTGGGGGACCAGCGGCCCTGCCGGACCCGGTCGACCTTGTGCGCGATGACGCCGAAGGGGTGGGCGCGGTGGCGGTTGGCGTATCCCTGCCGGGCCATCAGCCGGTCGACGTCCTGGTAGATCTCGCGCAGCGGGCGCCGTTCGCGCACCTCGCGCAGGATCAGTTCGCGGTGGGCTTCGAGGTCGGCGAGGAGCCGGTCGTGCACGGGGTTGAGGCCCAGGCAGCCGGAGTAGCCGATGTCGGCGGTGAAGCCGCGGTGGACCGGCGCCATGTCGAGGATGAACGGCATCCCCGGCTCCAGCTCGCGGTTGGTCGGGAAGAACTGCAGCGGTACGCGGAAGCCGGCGAACGCGGTGCGGTCGCCGAACCAGGCGAACGGCAGGTGGAACCAGTCCTGCACACCGCGCTCGCGCAGCCACTCGCGCTGCATCCGGGCCGCTGCACGCTCGGTGATCCCGGGCCTGAGCTGGGCGGCCACCGCTTCCGCGCAGGCGTAGGCGAGCCGTTGGACCTCCCGGAATCCCCTGAGCTCGGCGGTGAGCTCTCCCGTTGCTGCTGCGGTCGCTGAGGTGACTGAGGCCATCGCCAACCGTCCGTCCGTAAGCGGTCCATTGCGGTACGTGCCCGTAACTTGCCACTGATGAATGTGACAATGACTGGCGGCTACGTCAAGGGGTGTGCGGCGGGCGAGGCCGCCGACAGGGTGCGCCCCGGAGCGTACGACCCTGAGGCGGACTGCCGCTGAAGCATGAGAACCCCTACGGGTCTGTCGTACCGGAGTGGGAGGCGAAGACCACCGCTGGGGTTGACGACGGGTGTGGCGGCCGCCACTACCTTCGAACACGTGACTGTGATCGTGACCGAAAGCCTGACCAAGCGGTACCCGAGGGTGACCGCGCTGGACCGGCTCTCCGTGGACATCGCCCCGGGCGTAACGGGCCTGGTGGGTGCCAACGGCGCCGGCAAGTCGACCCTGATCAAGATCCTGCTCGGTCTGGCCCCGGCCACCGAAGGGACCGCCCACGTCCTCGGGTTGGACGTGACCAAGGACGGCGGCGCCATCCGCGAGCGGGTCGGCTACATGCCCGAGCACGACTGCCTGCCGCCGGACGTCTCGGCCACCGAGTTCGTGGTGCACATGGCCCGGATGTCCGGTCTGCCGCCGACCGCCGCCCGCGAGCGTACCGCCGACACCCTGCGCCACGTCGGCCTCTACGAGGAGCGGTACCGCCCCATCGGCGGCTACTCCACGGGCATGAAGCAGCGCGTGAAGCTGGCCCAAGCGCTCGTGCACGACCCGCAGTTGGTCTTCCTCGACGAGCCCACCAACGGCCTGGACCCGGTGGGCCGGGACGAGATGCTCGGTCTGATCCGGCGGGTCCACACCGACTTCGGGATCTCGGTCCTGGTCACCTCCCACCTCCTGGGCGAGCTGGAGCGGACCTGCGACCACGTCGTCGTCATCGACGGCGGCAAGCTGCTGCGCTCGTCCTCCACCACGGAGTTCACCAAGGTCACCACCTCGCTGGCGGTGGAGGTCACGGACACCGACGCCCACCCGGACGGCACCGGCGCGCTGCGCGCGGCACTGACCGCGGCCGGAGCCGCGGTGACCACCGGCGCCCCGGGGGCGATGGGGCTCGCCTCTCCCGGGCACGTCCTCCTCGTCGAGGCGTCCGGGGAGGCGACGTACGACCTGGTGCGCGACACCGTCGCCGGGTTGGGACTGGGCCTGGTGCGGATGGAGCAGCGCCGGCACCAGATCGCCGAGGTGTTCCGCGACGCGGACGCGGACGCGGAGGCACAGGCGGCGGCAGAGGCACAGGCGGCGGCAGAGGCACAGGCGGCGGCAGAGGCACAGGCGGCGGCAGAGGCGCGGGCGGGGGCCGGCGCCGCGCCGACGGAGAGCCACGCGACGGCGGGGCGGAACACCGATCGCCCCACCACCGTGGGCGGAGGGAACGCAGGATGAGTACGGAAACCACGCCGGGCAGCGCCTACATCCACAACATCGGCTACCGCCACTACGACGGCCCCCGGCTGGGCCGCGCCTACGCCCGCCGGTCGCTGTTCTCGCAGAGCCTGCGCGGCGCCTACGGCATCGGGCGGTCGGCGAAGAGCAAGGTGCTGCCGATGCTGCTCTTCGGGGTGATGTGCCTGCCCGCGGGGATCATGGTCGCGGTGGCGATGTTCACCAAGGCCGGCAGCCTCCCGATCGGCTACCCCGAATACGCCATCTACCTCCAGGCCGTCATCGGCCTCTACCTGGCGGCCCAGGCCCCGCAGTCCGTCTCCCGCGACCTGCGCTTCAAGACCACCCCGCTCTACTTCTCCCGGCCGATCGAGCGGGTCGACTACGTCATCGCGAAGTTCGCGGCGATGGCGAGCGCGCTGTTCCTCCTCACCGCCGCCCCGCTGGTGATCCTCTACGTCGGGGCGCTGCTGGGGAAGCTGGACTTCCTCGACCAGACCAAGGGATTCGGGCAGGGGCTGGTCAGCGTGGCGCTGCTGTCGGTGCTGTTCGCCGGCATAGGGCTGGTCGTCTCGGCGGTCACCCCGCGCCGCGGGTTCGGGGTCGCCGCCGTGATCGCCGCGCTCACCATTCCGTACGGCGCGGTCAGCGCGATCCAGGGCATAGCCACACTCCGGGGCAGCGACGGCGCCGTCGGCTGGCTGGGGCTGTTCTCGCCCATCACCCTCATCGACGGGGTGCAGTCCACGTTCCTGGGCGGCACCAGCTCCTTCCCGAACGGGCTGGCGCCGTCCACCGGCGCCGGGTTCGTCTACCTGCTCGTCTCGCTGCTCGTCATCGCCGGTTGCTTCGGCCTGCTGATGCGCCGCTACCGGAAGGCCGGACTGTGAACACGATCCACATCGACCACGTCTCGCGCTGGTTCGGCAACGTCGTCGCCGTCAACGACATCACCATGAGCATCACCCCCGGTGTCACCGGGCTGCTCGGCCCCAACGGCGCCGGCAAGTCCACCCTCATCAACATGATGGGCGGCTTCCTCGCCCCCTCCAACGGCACCGTCACCCTCGACGGGACGACGATCTGGCGCAACGCGGCGAGCTACCGCCACATCGGCCTCGTCCCGGAGCGCGAGGCGATGTACGACTTCCTCACCGGGCGTGAATTCGTCCTCGCCAACGCCGAGTTGCACGGACTCGGCAGGGCCGCGGCGGCCCGGGCGCTGGCCACGGTCGAGATGGAGTACGCCCAGGACCGCAAGATCTCGACGTACAGCAAGGGCATGCGGCAGCGGGTGAAGATGGCCTCCGCGCTGGTCCACGACCCGTCGGTGCTGCTGCTCGACGAGCCGTTCAACGGCATGGACCCGCGGCAGCGGATGCAGCTGATGGAGCTGCTGCGGCGGATGGGCGACGAAGGCCGTACGGTCCTGTTCTCCTCGCACATCCTCGAAGAGGTCGAGCAACTGGCCTCGCACATCGAGGTGGTGGTGGCCGGCCGGCACGCCGCCTCCGGCGACTTCCGCAAGATCCGCCGACTGATGACCGACCGCCCGCACCGCTACCTCGTCCGGTCCGACAACGACCGGGCGCTGGCCGGAGCGCTGATAGCCGACCCCTCGACGGCCGGTATCGAGGTGGACGTCGTCGAGGGCGCCCTGCGCATCCAGGCCGTCGACTTCGGCCGGTTCACCGAACTGCTGCCGCGGGTCGCCCGCGACCACGGCATCCGGTTGCTGACCGTCTCGCCCTCCGACGAGTCGCTGGAATCCGTCTTCTCGTACCTCGTAGCGGCCTGAGGCCAGAAAGGAGCCCTGAGGCAGTATGTCCACGACCTCACCCGTGGCCCCGCCGGCGCCCGCCGCCGCGCCCAAGGCCGCGCTCCTCCACCCGACCGTCGCCCGGCTCACCTACCGGGCACTGCTCGGACGGCGCCGCGCCCTGATCCTCTTCGCGCTGCCCGCCCTCCTGGTGGCGATCGCCGTGATCGTCCGGGCGCTGACCGGCGCCGACGACGCCACGGCCGGCGGCATCCTGGGGGGCTTCGCGCTGGGCACGATGGTCCCGCTGATCGGCGTGATCGCGGGGACGGGCGCGATCGGGCCGGAGATCGACGACGGCTCGGTGATCTACCTCCTGGCCAAGCCGGTCCGCCGCTCGACGATCATCGTGACCAAGCTGCTGGTGGCGATCGGGGTGACCGCCGTGTTCTCGGCGATACCGGTCCTGGTGGCCGGCTTCGTCCTCAACGGCAACAGCCAGCAGATAGCCGTGGCGTACGCGGTGGCCGCGGCCGTCGCCTCGGTCGCCTACAGCGCCCTGTTCCTGCTGTTCGGCACCCTCACCCGGCACGCCGTGGTCTTCGGCCTGGTCTACGCCCTGGTCTGGGAGGCGTTCGTGGGGAGCGTGGTCCCCGGGGCGCGGACCCTCAGCGTCCAGCAGTGGGCGCTCGCGGTGGGCCAGAAGGTCGGCGCCGACGGGGCGTTGAGCTCCGCGGTCCAGCTGCCGCTCGCGGTCTGCCTGCTGGTGGCCGTCACCGCCGCCGCGACCTGGTACGCGGCGCGCCGGCTGAAGGCGCTGACGCTGGCCGGGGAGGAGTAGGAACCCGGCGGGGCGAGGCGGGCGGGGCGACGGACGGTGCGGTGGCCCCGCCCGTCGTCCTGCATCCCGATCACTTCCGCGTCCGTCCGGGCGTCCGGCCGAGTGGGTGTCCGCCCGGCCGACCCCGCACCGGAGCAGGAGGAGCGCAGGGCAGGAGGCACAGAAGGAAGGGGGAGAGCGGCAGGCGGCTATCCGCCGGAGCCACCACCGACAGTGCCGGAGCCGCCGGCAGCACCGGAGCCACTGCCGCCGGAGCCGCTGACGCCGGAGCCACTGCCGCCGGCGGCGCCGTTCCTCTGCGCGTTGTTGAACTCCCGTACGTTCCGCTGGTGTTCCTGGTAGTCGGCGGTGAAGCGGGTGTCGCCCGGTTTGACGGTGACGAAGTAGAGCCAGTCGCCGGCGGGCGGCGCGGCGGCGGCCTTCAGCGCGTCGGCCCCGGGGTTGTCGATCGGGGTCGGCGGCAGGCCCGCGAACTTGTAGGTGTTGTACGGGCTGTCGGTGCGGAGGTCGGCGTGGCTGGTGTGGAGGGTGCTGCGGCCGAGCGCGTAGTTGATCGTCGAGTCCATCTGCAGCGGCATGTTCCTGGCGAGCCGGTTGTCGATGACCCGGGCGACCCGGCCCATGTCGGCCGGCCGGTCCGCCTCGGCCTGCACGATGCTGGCGATCACCACCGTGCGGTAGTCGGTGATGTGGTCGGCGGCGAGCCGCTGGCCGGCGGTTTTGACCATGTAGGTGAGCAGCGACGCCGGGGTGGTGCTTCTGCGGATCGGATAGGTCGCGGGGAAGAGGTAGCCCTCCGGGTTGCCGTTCGCCTCGGCGGGCAGGTCGAGGCGCGCGGTCTTGGCGGCCCGCGCGGTGGTGCCCCGCGGCACGTGCAGGGCCTGGTCGGCGGCCGCGTAGATCTGGGAGGCGCGCTGTCCCTCCGGGACCGCGAGCTGACCGTACTGCCGCTCCCGCAGCAGCCGCGGCACGATCAGCACCGCGAGGAGGACCACCACACACAGAACGGCGACGAGAAGGAGCCAGCCGGCGCGGGAAAGCCGCGGTCCGGACCGGCGACCGGCGTGCGGAACATCGCTCATGGGGGCACGGTAGGGCAGCCGGCTGTGAAGCGGGGCGCGCAGGTCGTGCGGGGGCGCGGCCGGCGGGGTCGGGCCGGAAGGTCGTCAACGGCGCGGCGGGGGGGGGGGGGGGGCGGGGCCCCCCCCCCCCCCCCCCCCCCCCCCCCCCCCCCCCCCCCCGGGGGGGGGGCGGGCCCCCCCCCCCCCCGGGGGCCCGCCCCCCCCCCCCC